>NZ_PJBL01000011.1:0-95073 GCF_002836135.1 Shewanella sp. GutCb
CCTCCAGTGGCGGCGTCAAGGGCTTATTTTAAGAAGTTTTTCGAGTGATGCTTTCTTAATCAGAAATCAAAACCGAAGCCCTTAAAGCGCTTGTCACCTGAATCAAATCTCCGAAGATTTTTAACTCTCTAACACTGCTGCAAGTCCCGTACTACCTAAGTAGTTGGCCTGCTGTGCCGTGTCAGTGGATGCGCATTATAGGGGAATACTGATGGAGCACAAGAGGCTTTCTGAATAAAAAGGTTCTATTGTTGCTGTTTGATGATAAAACACCCTGACTAGCTACTTTTTAGGCTTTATAATGCCTAAAACAGCCACTTTAAGGATTTTAAGATGACTAGCTCGCAAAATAACAAGTCACTACGCTCATACAAAGGAACGGTGCCACAGCTTAAAAATGATGTTTATGTCGATGAAGCATGTGTTTTGGTAGGTGATATCACCTTAGATGATGATTCGAGTATTTGGCCTTTAGTTGCTGCCAGAGGTGACGTTAACCATATTAGCATTGGCAAACGTACAAACATTCAGGATGGCACTGTACTACATGTCACTCGCAAGTCTCCTTCATTACCTGAGGGTCAGCCGTTAATTATTGGTGACGATGTCACGATTGGGCATAAAGCGATGCTGCATGGCTGTAAAGTGGGTAATCGTATTTTAGTCGGTATGGGGGCGATCATCCTTGATGGTGCGATATTAGAAGATGATGTGATTTTGGGTGCGGGTTCTTTAGTGCCGCCCAATAAAGTATTAAAAAGTGGTTATCTTTATGTCGGTAGCCCGGCTAAGCAGATCCGCGCACTGACCGAAGCTGAGCTTGCCTTCTTACCTCAATCTGCTGACAACTATGTCAGACTTAAAAATGAATATTTGCAAGAAGGCGAATAAAGAACCTAGCTATATAAGTTTGACCCCATCTAACTCATCGAATGCCTCTTGTTCGATGAGTTGCTCAATCTCATCTTCAATATCAAATCGGTACTCGTCAAAAATAGCCAATGCCTTGCTAGCGATATCATGTTGATCGGCACTCAGTACTGTCGCAGACAATTCAGCTAACTTTGCTAAGCCTATTCGACACTCTATATTGACGCCTTCCACCTGAACGGGGAAAACAACACTCAGGGCTTGTGGTTCCCAATCTTGTAAGTCAGGAAACAATATACTTTGATTCATTTTGCTCCTATTAAAGCTCTGCTCTCAACTGCGTTAAAACTGCTTCAACGCCAGGTTTAACCTTACGCCAAATCAAAAAACTCTGCGCAGCTTGTCCCACCAGCATCCCTAAACCATCAACTGCTTGCTTGGCGCCTTGCGCTAGTGCCCAAGCGTTAAAGGCGGTTTGTTCTTTGCCATACATCATATCGTAGCAAACAGTGTCACCAGCTATTGTTTGATGACTGATCTTGGGTACATCACCGCTTAAGCTAGATGAGGTCGAATTGATAATAATATCGTAGCTTTGCCCTGTATGCCCGATAGGTAATGTGACGACATCACCGTACTCAGCAAATATATCGACCAATGCTTTAGCTTTAGATTGAGTGCGATTAACGATCGTCAACTTAGCGATACCTGCCTGCAATAATGGCAATATACAGCCTCTAGCCGCTCCTCCCGCACCCACCAGCAAAATATTTAAGCCTTTTAGGCTACCGAATTGTCGCTGTAGATCGGTAACCAGGCCCAGCCCGTCGGTATTATCCCCACGAATTGTGCCATTGCTTAATACTGATAGCGTGTTTACTGCCCCAGCAAGCTGCGCTTGGTCACTTAATTCATCGCACAGTGCAAACGCTTGTTCTTTGAAAGGCACGGTAACATTTGCCCCCAAGCCTTGGTTGGCAACAAAAGTACGAAAGCTAACTTCAAATGCATCCACTGGCGCCAAAATGGCTTCATAACGTAATGACTGTTCTGTTTCAGCAGCAAACACGGCGTGGATTTTCGGTGACTTACTGTGCCCAATAGGGTTGCCAAATACTGCGTATCTATCCGTCATGATCAACACTCTGTTGTTAGCTAAACTTAGTGAGGGTTAGTTTACCGCGGATTGAGCGACTAGCAATCTATTCTGTCGCCGTTATCTTCACTGCGCATAATTGCTATAATGGCGGCATGACGGGTAATAGAAGATGAAAGATGAATTGGTTAAAACGCCTGGTAAGTAAAAAAGAGACCACAGAAGAGCAAGATCCGCAGCAATCGAATGCTTATGATCGTATTGGTGGCGAGAAAACCATTCGCGCAGTTGCTCATCAGTTTTATTTGCAGATGCAGTCTAAACAAGCCAGTAAAGAGTTGCTGAATATTCACAGAGCGCCAATGATACCAATTGCATTCAGTATCTGTTCATTCAGTGGGAATTCAAAGTGCTGAAGGCAAGTCGGAGACGTGAAGCTAATAGCGATTCTATATCGAGAGTTTTCGTCGCAGCATGCAGCGCTTTGAAACCCACCCTACGGGAAGCGCCCATGCATTCCACTTCTGCTTTGCATTGACTCACAAGGGAATACCATTCTGTCGTCAATGCGCTTTGAATTGAAAAGCGTGAGCGATTCTGAATTGACTAAATACTAAAGGTAATTGGTATTAATGAATCAGAACAAAAGTTATTTGAATTTCTAAGCGGTTGGTTAGGCGGACCGCAGCTATATCAGCAGAAACATGGCCACCCCGCTTTAAAAGCAAGACATATGCCGTTCAACATTGACGAGAACATGCGCGAGCAATGGTTAGCTTGTATGAAAACGGCTATTGAAATAGAGATAGAAGATAAGCAACACCAACAAGCCATTTACGCTGCTATATCGACACTTGCGGATCATATGCGAAACCAGTAACGCCCTTTTATCGATGCGTGACTGATTTCACCTTCTATATAATCATTGCAGTTTATGCACTTAACCACTCTCTTGGCTTAAGGAAGTCACTGTATAACGCGGCTTCTGGGCTGCCGGCTTCTGGAGTGTAGGCATATTCCCAACGTACCAGTGGTGGCATAGACATCAAAATTGACTCGGTACGGCCTCCGGTCTGTAATCCAAACAAGGTGCCACGATCATAAACCAAATTAAACTCAACATAACGACCACGGCGATACAGTTGGAATTGGCGTTCATGTTCGCCATACTCAGTATCCTTACGGCGTTCAACAATGGGTGCGTAAGCTGTTATAAAGCCATTACCTACTGCTTGCATAAAGGCAAAACTCTTATCAAAGCCCTCTTTATTGAGATCATCAAAGAATAACCCGCCAACACCACGGGTTTCATTGCGATGTGGTAACCAAAAGTATTCATCACACCATTGCTTATATTTTGGATATGCCTCATCGCCGAAGGGTTCACACAAAGACTTGGCATTTTGGTGCCACTCCACAACATCTTCTAGGTAAGGGTAATAAGGGGTCAAGTCAAAACCACCACCAAACCACCATACCGGATCCGCGCCCTCTTTATGCGCGATAAAAAAGCGTACATTGGCATGAGTTGTTGGTATATGTGGGTTCTTTGGATGAATAACTAACGAAACCCCCATCGCCTCGAAGCTACGCCCAGCGAGTTCAGGACGGTGAGCGGTTGCCGATGCAGGCATAGATGCACCTGTCACATGAGAAAAGTTAACCCCCGCTTGCTCGAATACCGCACCATTGGTCAATACGCGACTTTGTCCGCCACCGCCCTCTTCACGTTTCCAAGAGTCCTCCACAAATTGTGCAGAACCATCTAGTGCTTGGAGTCCATTACAAATTCGAGTTTGAAGATCGAGTAAGAAAGCTTTTACTATTGCAGAATCTGGTGTGCTCATACTTTTCCTTGATTAACCTTTTCTTATAATGTTGCCGCTCTTGGCATCGATAATCGTTGAAGGAGCAGTCTGACTTCCTAGCTCTCCAACCACTAACCCAGCAATAATGCCCTCAAACTGCTGTCGAACGGCTATAGGTGATAACGCGGGCTCTTGACCTGATAAATTGGCACTGGTTGAAACAATGGGTTTATTGATTGCAGCGCATAGCCCTTTCACACCGATATGCGAGGTAACTCGTACGGCTATGGAATTAAAGGTACCGCTTAATAATTTAGACAGCCCAGATTTGATTGGCATGATAAAGGTAAAAGGGCCGGGCCATTTACTGTGAACAAATGCTAGCTGCTCAACACTAAGCTGAGATTCATCAATATAGGGAAGGAGTTGTTGATAGTCACCCGCAACGAGTATCAAGCCTTTGTGCCAAGGACGCTGCTTTATTTGCAGCAACTGATGAATAGCTTCATCATTGTCGGGATCGCAACCTAAACCATAAACGGCCTCCGTTGGGTAGGCGATGATGCCTCCTTGTTCAATAAGCTCAGCCACTTCAGCAGGCAATACTTCTAACATTTATCTCACTGTTCCTTACTCAATATAAGCTGCACTGTTTAATGTCACTATGATTACTCAAAAGCGACATTAGTGGAAGGTAATATGATTATTTAGACAGGCCGTTTATATTTGCACGTTTTCTCGGGACATTCTAAGCGCATTCCTGCCGCCCCTTTACGCTCAACTAAAATCCCAAAACCACAATCAGGACACGCTTCAGCTCTAGGTGGATAGTTCACCAAAAACTTACATTTAGGATAAGCACTGCAAGCATAGAATGATTTACCAAATCGACTGGTTCTATGCTCAACATGACCCGACTTACACTTTGGACAATCAATTTCATCTTCTGCGTCGGCTTGATCGTGTTTTTCGATGTGACTGCATTGAGGGTAATTGGTACAACCAATAAAAATACCAAATCGACCAGACTTAACGGCAAGCTCATTACCGCACTCGGGGCAGCTTGAGCCTTCAATCACTTGAGTTTCTATAGACTCATGCTGCACTAATGGCCGAGTGTAATCACAACTAGGATAGTTATTACAGCCGATAAACCCACCATGCTTACTGTGTCTTACTGACAGTTCACTGCCACACTTAGGACAGAGTTCATACTCTCTTTCTAATGCGTGTTCATGTGTTGTAAACAGTTGCTTATCGATTTTAGCCATGATTATCTCAGTTCTTCAATATAGCGCTATTCTACCAAGTATTAGCGTAACTTTTGTATTCATCTAATAGGTTTTGATAAAAAGTGGTGGTATATTGTATCCAAAAAAATAAAGGGTTAATTGATGAATACAAAAAATAAAATTGCTTTAACTATCATAGCGGCGCTATCTGGCTCAATATCTGGCTGTTCAAGCACAAACAATCCCCCACTTCAGCCAGAACTAGTACAACAAATATCTACAGCTTCAGAAAGTACACTCTTTGATGCTTCAAGCCCACTGTTAACCGTTGCTCATTTCCAACAAGCAAGCGCGGCTTTAGCAACCACAACTGAATTTAATAGCCTTGATAAGCTACTCTATTACTTCCGTGCATTTAGTTATTATGGTCCCATAGAACAGCTAGAAGCGACCGACTATGCTGGGTTATCTGTTGCGCTTGAACAACTTGCAAGCTCAGGTCAATTAAATAACCAAGCTCGCTTGCAGGAGCAGTATGCGGTAACGGTTTATCGCTATTTCTCAAGCAATGAACGTGCAGTGCAACTCGCACCATTACTACCGCAGCTAAACACTCAACTAGCCCAACTGGCAAGCACTGCCAGCCTACAGTCAAACGACTACGCTTTGCTTGAAACATTAAAAGCCTATGGTTTTTTGTTTAACGTCAGTCGCAAGGAGATTGATGGCGAACTCAATGCCACGTTACTCTCAGCACAGCTCAATGAGCCTTTAGTTTCATTTGCAGCCAGCGATGCAAGTATTCGCGCAGATAAAGACTGGCCGCGAACCAATGCATATTGGGCGTTAGCACTCTATAGACTATCATTACCATCATCAGAGGATGGCGAAACAACTGCACTTGAAAAAGCCGTCGATGAGGCCGTTGCAAATATTGCTAAGCAAGATGTCGCTATACGCGGAGAGAGCGCCAAAGATGCATACAGCAAGGGCTATCATGTTAATACCTTTGCAGCCCAAGAGCGTTGCCAAGAAAATAGCGAAATATGCCGTATCCCAGAACTTAAAGAAGCGCTGCCGATAGAGCACCGTTGCTCTGACTCGTTATTTATTTTAGCGCAAGATCTTAACCAACAAGAGCTAACTGACAGCTGTACTAAGCTCACATCTCAAGAGTCGCATTTTCATCAACTGCTTGAAACACAGCAGCAGCCCACAGCCAACGATAACAATGATGCATTAAGAGTCGTGGCATTCAAAAACTGGAGCCAATATCACTACTATGGCCAGTTAGTCTTCGACATTCAAACCGATAACGGCGGCATGTATATCGAAGGAAAACCGTCCAAACCGGGCAACCAAGCGACTTTCTTTGCCTATCGCCAATGGTGGATAGAGCCTGAGTTTGCGATTTGGAACTTAAATCATGAATATGTTCATTATTTAGATGGCCACTTTGTAAAGTATGGCGGTTTCGGACACTTCCCTAGCAAAATGGTGTGGTGGTCAGAAGGCTTAGCTGAATACATTGCGCGGGGAGATCAAAACCCAACCACGCTTAAAATCATCAAGCGCGACATCGAAGAGGCCCCGTCATTAGAAGATATATTCGCGACTGAGTACAAAGATGGCGTAGATATGACCTACAAATGGAGTTACATGGCGGTGCGTTTTCTTGCCGAGCATCACCATAGTGATTACGTGAAGCTGAGCCAGTTCTTGAAAACAGATTACTTTGAAGGTTATGAGTCACTACTCGCCGAGTTGACTCAACATCAGCAGGAGTTTGCAGGTTGGCTTGCAGCCCAAGTCGAACAATTCGAACAATTCGATGACAGTGAAGAAAAAGCTAAGCCTAGACTGCATAAACAGAACCGCTATGCTTATCGTGACTACTTGCAGCCAGAGCACTTAACTCAAGACAGCAAACACTTACATTTTTAGTGCTAGCTAATAATGATACTAAAAAGGAGGCGTTAGCCTCCTTTTTATATGCTCAAACAGATGCTTACTTATGAATGTAGACGACCATCAGGTTGCTCAAAGATGAGATCTTCCATCTGTTCATAGGCCAACTCATGGCCTGGCGCATTAAATAACACCATTAAGATAACCCATTTTAGATCATCTAAATTTAACGTCGTTTCGTCGAGCTCCATCACCCGATCGATAACCATTTCACGCGTTTCGACACTGAGCACTTTAATTTGCTCTAGAAACAGCAGAAAGCCGCGGCTCTCCACATCAATTTTATTTATCTCATCTTTGGTATAAATACGGAAAGATTGTTGATCATGATTGCAAAGGTAAGGTGTTCCCGCCTCTTGCAACTCGGCTAGGCCTTCCAACCAAGTCAAAGCCTTAATTATCTCCGACTGGTGAAAGCCAGCACGCGTTAATTCTTTTGTGAGTTCGTCTTCATCGACTAAAAACTCAGCTTCACTATGCACATAGTTTTCAAATAGATACATGAGGATATCAAACATGGCTAGCTCCTCTTAAGTCTTACATAACCACCGGGTACAGCAGTAACCCAACCTTGTAATTCAAGCTCAAGCAACTGCTCCAATACTAGCTCTATGGCTTTTCCACTATGCTCAACCACGTTATCGATCGTTGTGGTTTCATAACCTACACTAGCTAACAGCGAAGCAAATGGCAAATCAGAGACTATCTCACCCCCTATATGGTGGCAGGCCTTCACTTCTTCAAGGTGGTAGCCAGATAAAACCGCGATTTCTTCTAAAATGTCGCCAGCAGACTCCACTAATTTGGCCCCATCACGAAGAAGTTGATGACAGCCTTCACTCTGACCACTCAATACACTTCCCGGCATCGCAAACACTTCTCGCCCTTGCTCATTCGCTAACCTAGCACTAATTAAAGAACCACTTTTTAAGCTAGCTTCTACAACAAGGGTTCCTAGAGTTAGACCGCTAATGATCCGGTTTCGTTTCGGGAAATTACCAGAATAGGGTTTCACCTGCGGCCAAAATTCGGTCATAACGCAGCCATCATTCTGAATATCATGATAAATACTCCGATGCCTTTTGGGATAAATAACTTCAGCCCCTGTGCCCAGAACCGCAATGCTGACGCCTCTGTTATCAATAGCTGCCTGATGCGCAGCCCCATCGATCCCTAACGCCATACCACTGACAATGCAAAGCTGCTGATCCACCAGCTGCGAAGACAACGAGTAAGCCATTTTCAATCCCCCCGGCGTGGCATTACGACTACCAACTATCGCAATACCCGGGCGTATTAAACTGGTGATATTACCTTTGATGAACAGGACGGTTGGCGGGTCACTAATCTGTTTAAGCAAAGGCGGATAGAGAGGATCAGCCAAACACAATAAGTGGTTGAACTCACTTTGTTGTTGCCATTCAAGTGCAGTATCAACTAAGGCGTAATCGGGGGTTAAATTAGCATTGAGTAATGACTCTGGTAGAGGTAATGCATCGGGTTCATGGGTTAACCTTTGCCTTAGCTCTTCCACATCCATGTAGTTTATTAATTGTTTAATCCGAGCGGGTCCTAACCCGGATACAGCAGAAACAACTAGCCAATCGACCAGCTTGTCATTAATAACTTAGCCTCTAATGTCAGTGCAGCACTATCGCTGCACTGGTATAAGCTCTAACTCTAGACTATTCACCCGCTATCAGCGAATCGGGAATAGTGAGTTTATCCGCAATGCGGACAGGCCTTTCATTTTTGAGGATAATTCCTAAGCTGACCTTTTCGAAAACTTTGAAGACCATTAACTTACCACGATATAGATCCGGCATTTGTACTGCATTATCCGCCGAGACATTGGCTAACATCTTCTCGTAACGATTACGATCGTTAGGCTGTACAGGTATACCATCACCATCGATAACGACGACATCACCCTCTTTGAAAATAGAGAACACATGCCCAGTTTCAACACCGTCAATATAGCCTCGGTCAAGGTAGGCGACATCTAGCTTACCCATTGCTCGAATGTCTTTACCCGATGCCAAAACGGTCGTAACAGCGGTTAACTCCGCAGCTCTCGGCATAAAGTAGGCTGACATCAACGAGTCATCTTCAATCGGTAAGATACGGTTGCCAGCTCTTGTTTCGCGTAAGCTACTGAGTAATTCAACCTTAGAAACAGCGCCGGATTCAACCACTCGACCACTGGCCGCCAACACCACTTCTAACCCAAGAGACTCGCCCTCAGCATTAGAGAACTCACGGCCCTGCGCATAAACGCCAAATTTATCACCGACGGTCAGCTCACCTTGAACATAGACAATATCTGACACCACATGATATTTAGACGGACTTTCACCGCCCATAATCATAGGCTGCGCTTCAAACCACTCTGCATCGACAACTCTGTTTTGCAGTAAATAAGGTTGAATAAGTGACAAATCGACCGCGGGGATGGCACCGTTCTTTGCCGAGATACGCCCAGCAGGGCTCTTGCTTAAATGAGGTTTAACCACCAAACGTGGCACACCATCAATAAACACCAACGTCAGTTTATCACCGGGATAAATTAAGTGCGGGTTCGCCACTTGCGGGTTCGCTCCCCACAATGTTGGCCATCGCCAAGGATCCTTTAGGAAAAAAGTTGATATGTCCCAAAGGGTGTCGCCTTTTTTGACAACATAGGACTCAGGGTGTCCAGATTTAAGTGTCAAGGTATCAGCGAATACGAACGTACAACCAAGCATAAGTGAGGCAAGTAATAGTAACCGTTTCATCAGGGTATCCATGCTATTTGCTCTTTATTAGATTATAAGTAGAGCTTTTGCTGTTATTGAATGCCGCTAAAGACTAAAATTGAGTCATTAGCCAAAGCCAGTATAACCAACTGACTTAGATTTGACAGACCTGTTAAGAGTTTAGGTATGAGTTTACTAAAAGTGTTACGTTTTCCAGATGAAAGATTACGCACGATTGCCCAGCCAATCACTGAGTTTAGCGCTGCACTGCAGACGCAAATCGACGATATGCTTGAAACCATGTACGAAGAAAAGGGCATTGGCCTAGCAGCCACCCAAGTTGATTTTCATCAGCAACTCATCGTATTAGACTTACAAGATGAGGTCGAGCGGCCAAAAGTGTTCATTAATTTAGAGATTACCGCCAAAAGTGGTGATTTTCGTAATGAAGAAGGCTGTCTGTCTGTTCCAGGGATATATGCCGAAGTGGATCGGGCAGAGTTTGTCACCATCAAAGCGCTTGACCGTGACGGTAATGAGTTTACGTTAGAAGCAGAAGGCTTGTTTGCGATTTGCTTGCAACATGAACTCGACCATTTGGCAGGAAAGCTGTTTGTTGACTACTTATCACCATTAAAACGTCAACGTATTAAGCAAAAGCTAGAAAAAGCAGCTCGATTAGATGCAAAACAAGGATAAATTTTTGAAACCATTAAATGTCATTTTTGCGGGCACGCCTGACTTTGCCGCTCGTCACCTTCAAGCACTAATCGAATCGCAGCATAATGTTGTCGCTGTATATACTCAACCCGACCGCCCTGCCGGCCGAGGTAAGAAACTGCAATCGAGTCCAGTAAAGGCGTTGGCACTCGAAAATGACATTCCAGTGCTACAACCCAAATCTTTACGTGATGAAGCAGCGCAACAAGAGCTTACCGCCCTCAATGCAGATATCATGGTCGTTGTTGCCTACGGTTTGATTTTACCTAAAGTGGTACTCGATACTCCACACCTAGGTTGTATTAACGTGCATGGTTCGATATTGCCTCGCTGGCGAGGCGCTGCGCCAATTCAACGCGCTTTGTGGGCGGGAGACAACGAAACTGGCATCACGATTATGCAGATGGATGTTGGTTTAGATACCGGTGATATGCTACTCAAAACTAAGCTCACCATTGAAGATGAAGATACCTCTGCGACTCTATATGAAAAATTAGCATTGCAAGGTCCTGACGCGCTTATTGGAGCACTTGCCGCGCTAGCGGAAGACAACTTACCCGCTGAAAAGCAAGATGAAAGCTTAGCAAATTATGCCGCCAAGCTTTCAAAAGAGGAAGCGCGCTTAGATTGGTCAAAATCAGCACTGGCACTGTGGCGTGAAATCAGAGCCTTTAATCCGTGGCCAGTGAGTCACTATCAGCATGAAGCTAACACCATTAAAGTGTGGCAAAGTCATGTCAGTGCCAGCAGCACCACTGCAGCGCCAGGCACGATTATTTCAGCAGATAAAACCGGTATCAGTATCGCTACTGGTGATGGCGTATTAACCATTACCAGTATGCAACTTCCAGGTAAAAAACCACTCAGTGTGGCCGACATCCTTAACTCTCGAGCAGACTGGTTTATACCAGGCACCCAACTCACTCATAAAATGGACGACCAAGCCTAATGGCAATGAATTTAAGAGCGCTTGCCGCAAAAGTGGTATTTCAGGTCCTTGAAAAAGGGATATCACTCTCAGTCGCCCTACCCGATCAACAGCGACATATTGAAAGTGGTAAAGACAAGGCCCTGTTGGCCGAACTTTGCTACGGCGTAATGCGCCACTTGCCACAAATTGATAAGCAAGTGAGTGATTGCATGAGCAAGCCCCTTAAGGGCAAACAACGCATTGTGCATCAACTGTTATTAGTTGGCTGTTATCAGCTTTACTTCACCCGCATACCTAGTCATGCCGCTATATCAGAAACAGCAGAAGCATGTCGTCAGTTAAAATTCGAGGGTATGGTTAAGGTCGTCAATGGGGTATTGCGCACCATCCAGCGCCAAGAAAAACCACTATCCACCGATAACGATACGCTAGCGCATAATACTCCCGCATGGATCATTAAGCGGCTTAAAGATGCTTATCCAGAAAACTGGCAAGAGATTATTGAGCAAAGCCATCAGCGCCCGCCAATGTGGTTGCGTAACAATCAGCAATCACAAACGCGTGATGCCTATTTAAGTGCATTGGCCGATATTGAAGTCGAAGCTTCAGCAGGCAGCAGCAGTGACGCGATTTTATTGGCAAGCCCACGCGATGTAATGCAGCTCCCTGGCTTTGAGACAGGCTCGGCTTCGGTACAAGATGGGGCAGCACAATGGGCGGCAACGATACTGGCACCACAGGGTAACGAGCTCGTTCTCGATGCCTGCGCAGCACCGGGCGGTAAAACCTGTCATCTATTAGAGCTTGCTCCTAACATTCAATTGGTTGCGGTTGATAATGACGCCAAAAGACTTGAACGAGTACAACAAAACTTAGACCGACTATCATTGAAAGCAGAATTGATACATGGTGATGCTGCAGATATTGATTCCTGGTGGCAAGGTGATAAGTTTGATCGCATATTATTAGATGCACCTTGCTCTGCAACGGGCGTTATTCGACGTCATCCAGATATCAAATGGCTCAGAAAAAACGACGACATCGAAGAGCTGGCAGCATTGCAATCACAAATAGTTGATCATTGCTGGAAGTGGCTAAAACCTGGTGGCACGCTCTTATATGCGACCTGTTCTATTTTGCCTCAGGAAAACAAAGATCAGATCAGTGCCTTCTTACAAAGAACACCTGACGCGACTTTAGTTCCAATCGAACAACAACCAAACCCGAGTGATGTGGGTTGGCAAATTGTTCCTGGACAAGAAAACATGGATGGCTTTTATTACGCTCGCCTAGTGAAGGATTAGTACGGCAATGAAAATTATCATTTTGGGTGCAGGACAAGTTGGCGGTACATTGGCCGAAAACTTAGTCGGTGAAAATAACGATATCACCATCGTAGACACCGATAAAAAGCGCTTACGTACCTTACAAGATAAGTACGATTTACGCGTGATTGTTGGCCATGGTGCTCACCCAGATGTATTAAAAGAAGCTGGAGCCGAAGACGCCGACATGCTGATTGCGGTCACCAACAGTGATGAGTGTAATATGGCAGCGTGCCAAATTGCTTATTCACTGTTTGGTACTCCAACCAAAATTGCGCGGATCCGTTCAGAGCAGTATTTAAACCTTCGCGATAAATTGTTTATCGATAGCGAAACTAAGCACTCAGAAAATCGCCCACGAGGCGGTTTTATTATTGATGAGCTCATTGCCCCAGAACAACTGGTCACGGCTTATATTGGCCGTTTAGTTGAATATCCTGGCGCACTGCAGGTACTTGAGTTTGCTGAAGGTAAATTAAGCCTTGTTGCCGTTCGTGCCTATTATGGTGGCCCACTTGTCGGTAATGCTTTAGCTGCGCTACGAGAGCACATGCCTAATATTGATACCCGGGTTGCCGCTATTTTTAGGCAAGGTCGACCCATCATGCCGCGTGGCACCACGATTATTGAAGCTGATGACGAAGTCTTCTTTGTGGCCGATAGTCGCCATATCCGTGCAGTTATGAGTGAAATGCAAAAGCTCGATAACTCTTATCGCAATATTATGATTGCCGGCGGCGGTAATATTGGCCTTGGGTTAGCGAAACAACTGCAACGTAACCACTCGGTGAAACTGATTGAACATAAGCAAGAACGCGCTGAAGAGCTATCAGAAAAGTTAGAAAATACCACGGTATTTTGTGGCGATGCCTCAGATCAAGAATTGCTACTTGAAGAGCACATAGACCAAACTGACGTATTCATTGCGGTCACTAACGATGATGAAGCCAATATTATGGCCGCATTGCTCGCTAAGCGCATGGGGGCTAAAAAAGTCATGGTGCTGATTCAGCGAGAAGCTTATGTTGATATTGTGCAAGAGGCCAATATTGATATCGCCATCTCCCCGCAGCAAGCCACTATCTCTGCATTATTAACCCATATCCGCCAAGGTGATATTTGTAATGTTTACTCACTGCGACGTGGGGCTGCAGAAGCCATTGAAGCCATTGCCCATGGCGATAAAAATACGTCCAAAGTTGTCGGTAAGAAAATCAGCGATATAAAGCTACCACCAGGTACGACTATTGGCGCAATTGTCAGAGATGATGAAGTGTTAATGGCACACGACAAAACAGTTATTGAGCAAGGTGACCATGTCATCCTATTCTTAGTAAACAAGAAGTTTATTGGTGAAGTAGAAAAGCTATTCCAACCTAGCGCCTTCTTCTTTTAAAGCTGTTCAGGGAACTTAATTCAACACTATGCTGAACTTTAGGCCTCTGCTGTTTATATTGGGGATTTTTCTATCAACGCTAACCGCGTTTATGTTAATCCCCGGTGCGTTTGCACTTTATTACGGTGAAGAAACCGTCGGTGCATTTATGATCTCATCTCTGGTTGCAGGTACTGCGGCCAGCTTTTGCATGCGCCAAGGTCAATCCCAAACACTGCACCTCAACATCAGAGATATGTTTCTACTCACCAGCCTGACCTGGTTTATTGTCAGCTTATTTGCCGCGCTACCTTTTACCCTATATCACGGCATAAATTACACCGATGCCTTTTTTGAAACCATGTCAGGGATCACCACAACCGGCTCAACAGTGCTTTCGGGGCTCGATAGCATGGATCATAGCATCCTGATTTGGCGTTCCTTATTGCAATGGCTTGGTGGTATCGGCTTTATCGTCATGGCCGTCGCGGTACTGCCATTTCTCAACGTCGGCGGTATGCGGCTATTTAGAACAGAATCCTCCGATTGGGGCGACAAAGCGACTCCTCGCACCCAACATATGGCAATGAGCCTGTTTATTGTTTACACCCTACTCACTTTTCTGTGTTTTCTGGCTTATCACAACAGCGGTATGAGTTGGTTTGAGGCCATCAACCACGCCATGACAACCCTTTCAACTGGCGGCTATTCCACATCTGACAATTCAATGGCGGCGTTCTCTAATCAAGCACACTGGGTCGGCATTACCTTTATGCTTGCTGGTGGTCTACCTTTGCTAATGTTTGTCTATATGGTGCAGCAGAAGTCGCTAAAGGTATGGAATGATGCGCAGGTAAAAGGCTTTTTAAAGTTTATATTTTTAGTATCTTCATTACTGGCGCTTTGGTTATGGAGCAGCCGAGAAATCGATCCTATTGATGCCCTTCGTCTAGCCAGTTTTAACGTTGTCTCCGTAGTGACCACTACAGGGTATGGCTTAACGGATTACTCCGCTTGGGGCGCCGTGGCCAATATTGTATTTCTGTTCTTAATGTTTGTTGGCAGTTGTTCGGGCTCGACATCCGGTGGGATTAAGATTTTCCGTTTCCAAATTGCTGGCGTTATTATGCGTGAGCAGCTCAAACAACAATTCCATCCGAATGGGGTGTTTAAAGAGCGCTATAACAACCGCATAATCAGAGATGATATTGTGCGCTCGCTGGTCACCTTTATGCTGCTCTTTACCATGGTCATTGTGGGTTTATCTATCGTATTAGTGCTAACGGGATTAGATCCAGTCACCAGTTTTACCGGTGCGATTACTGCCGTCACAAACGTTGGGCCAGGACTTGGAGCGACAATTGGCCCCGCAGGTAATTTCTCTACGCTGCCCGATACCGCCAAATGGGCACTTTCAATCGGGATGCTACTCGGGCGGTTGGAGATCTTAACCGTTGCAGTGCTGTTCCACCCCAGCTTTTGGAAGTACTAAAACTCTGAGTCTATTAAACTCAGAGACTAAAAAGCCGCATCAAATGCGGCTTTCATTTCACTCAAGCGATTAACCTTAAACTCGATTATTTGGCTAACTTAATGAGATGGTCGGCGTAAACATTAACGTCTTCCCAATCGGTGTAATCAATGACCGATGTTGGATCGGTTGGACCGTTAGTCATCTTCATAATAAATTGGATCATCCAACGATCATACCAGCGCCATGATGGGTAATCGACTTTACCCGCAATCACTTTAACGTCTAGTGGCTTCCAAGGTGAAAGCTCAATAAATTTTTGTAGGTACTTATTGTTTTCTGGAATACGTTTTTCAGGATTACGCGCAACCACGTTAACACTGAAAAAACTGGCCGATTTTGCCGTGAACTGCGCCTGATGCTCAGTGACAAATTCAAACACCGACTTATGATATGAGCCATAAAGCACACACGCGCCAAGGGCAACAACGTCATACTTTGACCAGTCCAGCCCTTCAGCCTTAGCTTCATTAATGTGCATCATATCGCACTGATGCCCTTCACTAACGATACGGTCGGCAATCGCGCGGCTAATCCTAGCGGTATGACCGCCACGAGAGTAGTACAGGACCAATACTGATTTATTCATTATTCAAACTCGGAAGATTCCATATTGAATTCATTGTTACAGTAAATTAGCGATTTAACAGGATAATAGATCACAAATTAGGTATAGCTCATATTATCAGCATCAAAAATTGAGATCCCTGTGTTGCAGAGGTATATTGTTTTATAATCACAACTCAATTAGAATTAACTAATTAAAGGCGATAAAAGAGAGTAACCGTATGCAAAAAGAAATTGATGTAAGTGCAATGGTGACTAATGCCGAAAGCGCTGCAAAATGGCTAAAAGCAATTGCCAACCCATACCGGTTAATGATTTTGTGCTTACTGCTAGACAAAGAGTTAAGCGTAACCGAGTTAAATGCAACGGTGCCACTGAGCCAATCAGCATTATCACAGCACTTAGCTGTATTACGCTCTGAAGACTTGGTCGCTACACGCAAGAGTTCTCAAGTGGTTTTTTACACCTTAAAGAACAAAGAAGTGACCGAAGTTATCTCAATTTTGTATCGTAAATATTGTGCTTAAGCTTATTTTAGACATAAAAAAGCCTGCGAGTGAGCAGGCATTTTTATGTCTTATAGAATTGAAACCACTGTAAAAATTAGCGCTCGGCAAAAGCACGGGCAAACTCGTCTACTTTATTCCAATCAGTAAATTCGAACGTACCACTGGTATCCGTCGGCCCTTTGGTCATCCACATAATAAAACGGATCATGGTCTTATCGAAGAGTCGATATTTAGGGTAGTCAATTTTACCAGCAAACACGGCTAGTTGCTGCGGTTGCCACAATGAAAGCGCTAAAAACTTTTTCACGTAAGGATTAGTTTCAGGGGTATTTTTCTCAGGTTTTCTCGCCACCACATTAACCGTAAAAAAGGCATTTTTCTTCGCATCTAATACCGCATGGTGGCGATTTATAAATTGGTACAACTCTGGTCGATGTTTGCCATACCGAATACTCGCGGCAACTAATATTTTGTCAAATTGAGCCAAACCTAAGCTTTCCGCTTCATCTAATGATGCCAGCGTTACCGTCGCGCCAAGTTCTTGATTTATTTTCCTAACCTGCTCACAAATTGCTTTGGTTTGACCATCAACGGTCGAATAGATAACTAGTGTATTACTCATTAACGTCCTGCTATTTTCTGATTCAAATTATGGCAAAGGGCCACGACTGATTAATATAAAACTCAATGATTAAAGCTAGCTTAGTCGCGAACGTCGTGCTGTACTTTTTTTAGTTTTTCCAAAATGTCGGTGTAAACAAGATCAATAACGTAAAGACCTCTAAGCGACCAAATAACATGGCAAACAGCAGTACCCATTTTGCGCCATCACCAATGCTGGCATAGTTACTGGCAACCTCACCTAAGCCTGGACCCAAGTTATTTAAGCATGCCGCTGTCGCACTAAATGCGGTAATGGCATCCATTTCCATCGCCATTAAAATGAGCATGCACACCACAAAGACTAAGGCGTAGGCAGAGAAAAAACCCCACACTGCATCGATGACCCGATCGGGTAATGCTTTACCACCAATTCGAATGGAAAACATGCCACGTGGATGTACCAATCGCTTAAGCTCACGAGACCCCTGCAGCAGCAATAAAATCATTCTCATCACCTTAATACCGCCTGCCGTTGATCCGCCACTGCCACCAATGAAACTCGAAAAAATCAACAGAATCGGTAAAAATAGCGGCCAAGTATGAAAACTTTCAGTCCCAAAACCTGCCGTAGTAGACACTGATACCGCTTGAAAAAGTGCGTAATCAAGTGTTTCCTCAGCTGAGTCATAAATGCCAGAATGATACAGAGTCAAGAAACAGACTGTTGTTAATGCCAACTGAATGGCAATCAACGCTTTAAATTCAGCATCTTTGAAATAGACTTTGAGGTTGATCCCTCGACGTGAAAAAGCAGCAAAATGCAGGCTAAAATTTAGGGCGGCGATTAACAGAAAAACGACACAGACCATATTTATCGCGGGACTATCAAAATAGCCTATGCTGGCGTCATGGGTTGAGAAACCGCCTATCGCAATGGTTGAAAACGAGTGACATATTGCATCAAATACATCCATACCTGCAGCCCAATAGGCCACTGCACATGCTACCGTTAATGCAAAATAAATATACCAAAGCGCCTTGGCTGTTTCAGCAATTCTCGGTGTCATCTTACTGTCTTTAACAGGCCCTGGTGTTTCGGCACGATATAACTGCATCCCCCCCACACCCAGTACAGGCAAAATGGCTACGGCGAGTACAATAATCCCCATTCCACCAAGCCACTGCAGTAAGTGTCGATAGAAAAGGATGGCTTTTGGGAGGGCGTCTAACCCGACGATAACGGTAGCCCCCGTTGTGGTTAACGCTGAGAAGGATTCGAAAAAACTATCGGTAAGGCTAAGGGAGGGTTGACCTGAGAAAATAAACGGCACCGCACCAATAGAGCCCAGTACCACCCAGAAGAGCACCACTAACAGAAACCCCTCTCGGGTACGCAGATCTTTACGATGATGGCGGTTAGGATACCAAAATGTAAACCCGAGTATGAGACACAAAACAAATGCCTGAATAAACGCCATGCCGCCACCATCTTTATAGATAACAGCAACAAGGGCTGGCGGAAGTAAAGACAAGGAAAACAATCCCATTAATAGGCCTGTTATTCTTATTATTGTTCTATATTGCATTCGATTCCATTACTAGCACATTTTTGCTCAAACGCATTTTCGCATACTTAGTGGTTTTGTTCACAACCGATTCACTTCCAGTAACAGTCATCCTATTCAGTTGACTTAAATACCGCAATCAACTGCCCTTGACTCATGGTTGCCAATTCTTGGTTCAAGTCCTTTTTAAAGCACTTGGGGATCGCAAATTGAATACTGATGGTGTCACTAAAGACTTTATCTTCAATAACGACATCAAGCTGTGAAAAAAGATGTTCAACATCTTTCAACTGATGGTATCCACACACCAGTTGACCTGGGTAACGGATCTGTTTTAGCTGAGTCTCTAGTAAAGGTAGCCCTTTTTTAAGCCCCAAGCTATACGCGCGCACAAGTCCACCGACACCGAGTTTAGTACCGCCAAAATAACGGATAACAACAGCACCGATCTCACCAATATTGGCACCTTGTAGCGAAGCCAGCATAGGACGCCCCGCACTCCCTGACGGCTCACCGTCATCGCTAGAACCAATATTGATGCTGTCAGACGGTGCTCCTGCCACAAACGCATAACAATAATGGTTTGCCCCTGGATACTTAATTTTTAATTGAGAGAGTTCACGTTTAAACTCTACAGCTGAACCGCAATGAAATACGCAGGAGATAAATCGGCTATGTTTTATCTCTTCCTCAATCAATAATTCGGCAGCAGGGATAAGATAACTCTCACTCAAAATAAACGACTCATTGAAGTTCTTAGGATTAATATTGGACTAGGACAACGCATAACGTTACCGATTAAGCCCAAAGTTTCGTGTCATATTTTCAGTACGGTCGCTATGTACGATCACGTTATCTTCAATACGTATCCCGCCAAAAGGACGCAATATATCAACCGTGTCCCAGTTTATCTGTTGCTGACGCTTATCTTGCTTCAACTCATTCAACAAAGAGTCGATAATATAAACACCGGGCTCAATCGTTAACACTTGGTTTTCAGCTAAAGTGCGAGTACAACGCAAAAATGGGTGCGCATCAGGGGAAGCAATATGGGTGCCTTTCTCATCGGCGAGGAATCCCCCCATATCATGAACCTGTAAACCAAGCATATGCCCTAGCCCATGAGGGAAAAATACACTGGTGATCCCTTGCTCAACCAAACCATTTATATCACCTGAAACGATATCAAAATCAATCAGTATTTGCGCGAGTTTATAATGCGTCGCAACGTGTAAATCGGCGTAATTAACCCCGGGTTTCATCATGGTAATGATCTGCTGCTGCATGGTGTCTATCGCGGTGATCAGATCATCGAAAATATTTTTTTCAAATGCGTAAGTTCGAGTGATATCTGACGCATAACCATGAAAATTAGCCCCTGCATCAATCAAAAATGAGTGCCTATGTGCCGGTGTTGTTTGTTCAAGTGCGGTGTAATGCAATATCGCCGCATTTTCATTTAATGCCACAATACTACCGTATGGCACTTGGTTTTCACCTTGCGCGATAGCGCTGAGGTAGACTTGCAGGATTTCAAATTCGCTGCCGCCATTGTAAAAAGCCGTCTTTGCAGCTTGATGCCCGGTGACTGCGATGTCGTTAGCCTTTCTCATACAAGCTAACTCATAGGCCGTTTTATTGGCTCTATGGTAGTTAAGATAACTTAAGACTGAATCTGGATTGCGTCTTGTAAACCCAAGTACATCAGCAACATCTAAATGCTCACCAATATAGGCCCAATCATTGATATCTTTTGGCAACAACTCTGCGACTTTATCGGCTTTGGTAAGGTATTTAATATCGACATGCTCAGCCCAAAAGTCCGTTGGTTTATCTGCAACCTTATGCCAGAAATCAACAGGACGATAAAAAATGAGAGTAGGCTTATCTCGACCATTAACCACTAACCAAGAGTTGGGATTATCCGTCACCGGTAACCAAGCTTTAAAATGAGGATTAACCTTAAACGGATAGTCCATGTCATCTAAAAACTGTCGATGTAGTTGGCCAGAGTGGATCACTAGACCTGACAAGTTTTCACGTGAAGTGATATCAGCCACGCGGCGATTTAACTCGCTAATATGGTCACGATAAAGATGCGCTAACTGTTCCATGAGGGTTACCTTATTGTTATATAGTCTGGTATCGACGTTGGCTCAGTCTATCACAAGGTCGGTAAAACTCTAGATTTGTCGCAGTAGGACTGCCCCTAAAAAAGCATGTTTACAGAGATGTATAAAGGCATAGGTAAAGGGATAATATTCATCCGGCATTAAAAGGCGTAGTGAAGGCTAAACTTAGCAAACTCCTCACTTTTAATGCATATAAGCGTCAAACATCCAGATTTACAGGCAGCACGCCCATCATTTGACTTTAATCCGCAAATCACTCAATCGATATTGGCAGTTCAGCGTATTGACTGGCATATTCCAAATCATAGCGGTATAGCACTCTTACCTGAGCTGCGTTTTCAATGAAGTCTATTGCCTATAAACAGGTCATTCTGCGCTTGGATTTAGCACTATCGCCCTGAGCATTAAATACATATTCAGCAATCCCCTCTAAATCTTATTTTTTGGCTTAACTATCAGCGGATGCCTCCACCAAAAACCACGTAAAGTTGTTGCGCTGATAACAAAAAAGTCGCGCTTTAATCACAGCAGCTCTAACCAGAGTGATTTACAAATGAGAAAGCGTACACCCTGGTTTATTTAATATAAAAATTTAGCACTTCAAACATTTAATGCCTATTTTAACACTATAGTTTTAGGTTAAAACAAGAGGCACACACAAAACAATCACATTAAACCACTGATATAAAACCATTAATGGTAACGCACAAGCAAAAACAAAACGGTCGTTTAAATTGGGTGTTGTAATTTAATGTGATTAGTCGCACACTGAGCAACAACTGGTCAAATGATGGCCGAAGCTGCTGTGAAGAAGAGAGTTATATTTACTCACAAAAGTAAGAGTGGATATTTAACTTAAGCTATAAGGAAGCAAGCAATGATCTACCAAAGCCCTACAATTGAGGTTGAGTTACTTGAGGACAATATCGCTCATTTGTGTTTTAACGCACAAGGTTCGGTCAATAAGTTCGATAGAGAAACCATCGACTCTTTAAATGCTGCGCTCGACAGCATTAAGCAAAATAACAATATCAAAGGTTTAATGCTAACGTCAGCAAAATCTGCATTTATTGTTGGTGCTGACATTACTGAATTCTTGGGGCTTTTTGCTGAAGAAGATTCAGTACTACTGTCTTGGTTGGAAGAAGCTAATGTTGTTTTCAACAAATTGGAAGATCTGCCTTTCCCGACGATTTCAGCCATTAATGGATTTGCACTCGGCGCTGGATGTGAAACCATTCTAGCCACCGATTTCCGTGTTGCAGACACCACCGCTCGCATTGGTCTACCAGAAACTAAGCTAGGCATCATTCCAGGTTTTGGCGGCACTGTTCGCTTACCTCGCGTAGTCGGCGCAGACAATGCCCTTGAGTGGATCACGTCAGGCAAAGATCAACGACCAGACGCCGCATTAAAAATGGGTGCTATCGATGCGCTTGTCGCACCAGAAAAGCTGCAAAGTGCAGCACTTAGAATGTTGAAAGATGCCATCGCAGAAAAGCTCGATTGGCAGACGCGCCGAGCTAGAAAGCTAGCGCCACTAACACTGCCAAAACTTGAAGCGATGATGTCATTTGCAACCGCTAAAGGCATGGTCTTTAAAGTTGCAGGAAAACACTACCCAGCACCAATGGCTGTCGTCAGTGTTATCGAGCAAGCGGCACAATGCGATCGCGCTGCGGCACTAAAAATTGAACATCAAGCCTTCGTGAAACTGGCTAAAACCGAAGTAGCTCAAGCACTGATTGGTATTTTCCTAAACGACCAGTTGGTTAAAGGTAAAGCCAAGAAAGCAGGCAAACTTGCTAAGAAAGTTAATTCAGCCGCAGTATTAGGGGCTGGGATCATGGGCGGGGGTATTGCTTACCAGAGTGCAAGTAAAGGCACCCCAATTGTGATGAAAGATATTGCGCAACCTGCGCTAGATTTAGGCCTTAACGAAGCATCTAAACTGCTAACCGCACAAGTTAAACGTGGTCGTTCTACCCCTGCTAAAATGGCAGTGGTACTCAATAACATCACCCCAACGCTGGATTACGCTCCCGTTAAAGCGGTTGATATTATTGTTGAAGCCGTTGTTGAGCATCCAAAAGTTAAATCGATGGTGCTAGCAGAAGTTGAGCAGCATGTTAGTGAAGATACGATCATCACTTCAAATACCTCGACTATCTCAATCAACCTACTTGCTAAGAGCCTTAAAAAGCCTGAGCGCTTCTGTGGGATGCACTTCTTTAACCCAGTGCACAAAATGCCTTTAGTAGAAATTATTCGCGGCGAAAACAGCTCTGAAGAAACGATTGCTTCCGTTGTTGCTTACGCCAGCAAGATGGGTAAAACCCCTATCGTTGTTAACGACTGCCCTGGTTTCTTCGTTAACCGTGTATTGTTTCCATATTTTGCAGGCTTCAGTGGCCTACTCGCTGATGGCGCAGACTTTGCGGCTATCGATAAAGTGATGGAGAAGCAGTTTGGCTGGCCTATGGGTCCTGCATACTTACTTGATGTTGTTGGCCTTGATACGGGTCACCATGCTCAAGCCGTTATGGCGGAAGGTTTCCCAGAGCGTATGGGTAAAACAGGTAAAGATGCCATTGACGTTATGTTTGAAGCCCAGCGTTTTGGTCAGAAGAACAACAAAGGCTTCTACCAATATTCAGTTGACCGTCGCGGTAAGCCAAAGAAAGATTTAGACCCAACGAGCTATGCGTTACTGCAAGCTGAGTTTGGTGAGAAGAAAGCATTTGAGTCAGATGAGATCATCGCTCGTACAATGATCCCAATGATTATCGAGACAGTACGCTGTCTTGAAGAAGGTATTATCGCTTCGCCTGCTGAAGCGGATATGGGCTTAGTTTATGGCCTTGGTTTCCCACCATTTAGAGGCGGTGTATTCCGTTACCTAGATACTATGGGTGTCGCTAACTTTGTCGCTCTCGCTGACAAATATGCTCACCTAGGTGGCCTATATCAAGTAACCGACACTATGCGTGAACTCGCCGCCAACAATGGCAGCTACTACCAGCAGGCTTAAGCAGCAAGGATTAGAACAATGAAAAATGCCGTAATCGTAGATTGCATTCGTACTCCAATGGGCCGCTCAAAGGCTGGTGTATTTAGAAATGTACGTGCAGAAACTCTTTCTGCTGAACTCATGAAGTCACTGCTTGAGCGTAACCCTCAGCTTGACCCGAACACCATTGAAGATGTGCTATGGGGTTGTGTACAACAAACTCTTGAGCAAGGCTTCAACATCGCACGTAACGCTGCGCTACTTGCAGGTATTCCTAAGCAAGTCGGTGCTGTTACTATTAACCGCCTGTGTGGTTCATCAATGGATGCACTTCACCAAGCTGCCCGTGCAATTATGACAGGCCAAGGCGATACGTTTATCGTCGGTGGTGTTGAGCACATGGGCCACGTACCAATGAGCCATGGAGTGGACTTCCACCCAGGTCTTGCTAATAACGTCGCTAAAGCGTCGGGTATGATGGGCCTTACCGCTGAGATGCTCGGTAAAATGCATGGCATTACCCGTGAACAGCAAGATGCATTTGCAGTACGCTCACATCAACGTGCACAAGCTGCAACGGTTGAAGGTCGCTTCGCCAATGAAATCGTTGCCATTGAAGGCCACGACGCAGACGGCGCACTGATTAAAGTTGAGCATGATGAAGTGATCCGCCCTGAAACATCAATGGAATCACTCTCTGGACTACGCCCCGCTTTTGATCCTGTCAACGGCACAGTTACCGCAGGTACTTCATCTGCATTGTCTGATGGCGCATCTGCCATGTTGGTGATGGAAGAAGAAAAAGCCAAAGCACTCGGTTTGCCTATTCGAGCGCGTATTCGTTCGATGGCGATTGCCGGTTGTGATGCCGCTATTATGGGTTATGGCCCAGTACCTGCAACTAAGAAAGCTCTGGCTCGCGCTGGGTTGACGGTTGACGACTTAGACGTTATTGAGCTCAACGAAGCCTTTGCTGCACAGTCGCTCCCTTGCGTTAAAGAGCTAGGTTTGATGGATGTTGTCGACGAGAAGATTAACCTTAACGGCGGCGCTATTGCATTGGGTCACCCGCTAGGTTGTTCAGGCACGCGTATCTCGACGACCCTTATCAATCTAATGGAAGCAAAAGATGCAAAATATGGTCTTGCAACTATGTGTATTGGTTTAGGCCAAGGTATCGCAACCATATTTGAACGTCCGTAAGCTTTCTTCGCGGATCAAAAAAGCCAGCATTCGCTGGCTTTTTTATTGTTTCAATTATCAGCCTTAATTCAGGTTAGATCTTATTTTGATAAAGCTCAATTCGGCTACTGACCTTCTTAAGATAATGCTTAGTCTCATCATAAGGTAGATTATGTAACAAGTGCTGATAAACCTCATCTGGCGCCATCTTATTAATCACTTTAGCAGCCCTTCTGATATTTCTAGCACCATCAGCATTAAAAGCTTTCGCCACATTACCCGCGCCAGTGTTGTACGCTGCGATCATGCAATACAGTCGACTCTCGTCATTTTCAATAGACTTAAGATAACGTTTATCCAAAATATTAAGATAAGCAGCGCCTGTTTCAACATTGATGCCGGGAACATAGAGATCCCCCGAAGACATAGGTTCGCTAATTTTCCTAACGATCTGATTTACATCATAACCTGCTGTTGTAGGGACAATCTGCATTAGCCCATAAGCGGGTATCGGTGATGTGGCTTTAGGGTCGAAACTCGATTCTGAGTGAATAACCGCCATGATCAGCGCTGAAGAAATATGCCATTTTTCACCCTCAGTTTGAGCAAAATCAACCACAGCACTGGCTCGTGAGCTAAGGCCATTCTTAGGCAATTTAACCTTGTACTCAACGATCTTCTTTTCAGTCAATGTCGCCGTCTTTTGCGCTCTTTGCTTATCGTAATCATCTGCCACTGCGACGAGCCTCTCCTTGGCCACAATAATTAGCTTTTTCTTTTTCTGAATAGAAACTTGCTCAATCATATCAATAGATAAATTGTCAGCTTTAGTCAGCTGCGCCTTATCAGACTCTTTATCTATCTCTCTTAATTGCGCTTTTGTTTGCTCAATAATGACCTGTTTAGCTTCTTTTTCATTCTCTGCTGAGAATGCCACTGGCGTGATATTAACCGCGGCTATCGCTTTTGGCTCTACTGACATAATCACTTTCGACGCATTAGACGTTGGCACAGCGACAAGCAGCTCAATCTGCTTTTGTAACTCCGCTTTAGCATCTTCATCAGAGGTATTACTATCAACAAGTATCGAAATCGATACCTCATTTTTGTCATAATCAATGATTGATTTTACGGTTTGATCCGCTGAATACTCAACATTTTTGTGGCGTTCGGATACATCACCAACACCCCATTTCTTGATGATTTCGGCTCGATATTCATCAAACTCTTTTAAGTACTCGACTCGCCAATTTTCATATTCGGCCATATACGCAAAAACAAAATCTTGATATTCCTTATCCTTTTGCTCTTGAGTAAAATTCGATTTATCGATTTCAGCATCTATCTCTGCAAAGCGATCAGCCGCAAAAACTGACGGCACGCTCAACATTAAGCAGGCCATCAAACCTGTTAAACGAGTTTTCATTGTTGAATCCTTTCGTCACTACCTGAAAAGTAAAATACTTAACCTTAAGCAAGAAGGAAGCGAATCGCTTCCTTCTTTCCCTGCTAAATACTAAAGTTTTTGTAACGTTGAAAGCACTGCATCTAACTCTTCAGCCGCTTTCTTATTATTAAACTTGTTCCATAATTCAGGATCTTTCTTACTTGCTGCAGTCACAACTTTTGCGATGTTTTCATCATAAGTTGCTTTATCCATACCCACTAACGTATAAAGTCCGCCACCTGGGCTGCGCTGAGTAACAATCACTCGGCTATTAGACAAGGTTCGGCTAGTGACGTTTTTAGTGACAGATTCAAAGTATTCATTTACCTCTTCAGACACGCTTTCAGTCGTAGACACTATGTTTGCTGTCGTCGCTTGCTTAAACAGTGTATTTACATTGGACTCGAACTGCTGAGCAAGTCTTGCACGTGCATCGTTAGTGGCAACATCACGCATTATGCTTAAACCCGCTACGCTCTTCTTAGCATAACCGACAGCTCCCATCTCTATGCCTTCAGGCATTACATCGCACACCCAACGAGGTGCACTTACCGTTGGTGCATCAGGATAAAAACAGTCTATTTGTTGAACATTTTGAACTGTATCGTTACTTGAACAACCACCCAACAATCCGAGTACAGCAGTTGTAATTAATAATTTTTTCATTCTATTCCCTTAAAAACTAAATGTTTTTGACATTGATTCTGATGTTTTATGGCACAAGCTAGAAAGAAAACCCATTTCATTACAGTCATCTTCAAACTTTACTTTCACGGTATCGCCACGCTTTACTTTACCCGCCATGTCCTTATCGATCATAACCCATGCATAATCTGGTTTAATGCCATGTTCGGCATTATTAATAACCTCACCTTCACCGTATCCGCTGGTCTCAATTTCAATTTCACCAGCATAGTTAGTCACTTTCTCATGGGTAATAAAATCAACTTCCCACTCAGGTTCTACACCGCTGCGACTTCCCATATCGATACGCACCATAGTGCCAGCATCACATTGACGCATTTCAACAACACTGGCACGTGGCGCCAATAAGTTCTTAAGATCATCGTTACGTGTCACCGCATATTTAGCCGCTTCGGCAATCATGCTATTAATTTGCTCTTGAGAGATAGGACAACGTGAGTTATTGGTATCAAAAGAGTAGGTGCTGTCGCCTGCAAATTGAATTTGGTCCAGCGTTATCATGTCAGGTAATGATACAGCGCGTGTACTAGCTTCGATTTTAGCCTCAAAGTTACACGCTGCTGCAACCATCACGCGCTTATCTTTTATCGGATCGTAAGACTCATGAGCAGCACTAAATTCTCGAGAAAAATTTGCGACACCAATATCCGTAAAAATAGCAAAATCAGCAATAGGCACGCCTTCTGAGCTGTATCGACCGCTAGCTTCTGCAATCTGTAACTCTGACTTCAATTTTGTAGCTAAGCTTCGATCAACAATTGTTGACCCCGTCATATCGACTTGTTTGCTTAGTGACTGATGAAAAGAGGCTGTAATACTCTTAGCGGTGCGGGTGTCAACTTTAAGATCAGGTTCAAAAATGATGACCTTAGTGTTTGCAGTTCCCTTAACCACATGACTGCTGACAGGTAGCTCTACTCGTGTTGAAGCAGAACAAACATTAGGACCCGTTGACTTACACCCTGTAATAGCAGTTAACACGGCAACGGCAACAAAAGCTTTTTTTAACATATCAATATCCATATTTATTTATAAAAATCTTACTAAAGCCCTAAAGCTTTCCAAAAGTTCTGCTCTTTTAATTTGGCAGAGAAATGGCGTGAGGCACCTTCATTGGCGCGCTCAAAACTGGTCACTGAATTGGCGTTGGCGATGATTTCGTTACTCGCAACAACTAAATTATGACTATCTTTAAGTACAAGATTCACTTGCACTGTAGAGATGTACATATCGGAGATATGACTCTTACGCCAATCAGTATCAAGAATAAGCTGGTGGCTAAAATGACTTTTAGCACTGTCAACGACCTGAATTTTATACTTAGTTAAATAAGCCGTTATCGACTTTTTCATCCACCGATCTTGTGGATTTGCAGCTATCACGACCTTAATGCCGGAGTGCACTTCAGCCACTTTAGCTTTCAATTTAGGAATGAGATTGTTAGGTGTTTTTTCTGTTGATGACAGAGCCGATAGCATTGATAACCTGCTGGCCATGTTGCTCTCAAGGTCACTCACATCGACATTTCTTAACCACCAAACTAATGGGTCAGTTTGCGCTAAGGTGTCCAATTCAAATTGAGCTAGTCCGTTGTAGTTTTTAACGTCCGCCATTAGCTGAGCTTTAACATTATCCTTAGCCACTTTAGCTTCAACGTAAAACGTATCACCCGCTTGCTGAGCTTTAGAAAAGGTCACGCCGTTTAGGATAACGGCCGATGTTTTGGTGTTAACACTAAAATCATTAAGTTGCTGATAATGCTCTTTACCATTGATATCATTGGCTATATTGCGACTCTGCCCACTCGATTCAACTTCAGTCCACAATTGTTGATTCAGCGCACTCATTGCCTTCTGCTTGGCTTTATCAAGAGATGTGCCTTGACCAACAGCAACTAACTCCGCAGCATTTGTCACGATAGGCTCTAAGTACCAATCAGGCGTCTTACTTGTCGACTGACAAGCAACAACCAGTGTTAGCCCCAGGAAAATAGCGCTAAGTTTTAGATTCATGTTTCGTCCTTGATATTAATCTATTTTTAAAAGTGTTTTATATTCAAAATGCGTTAATAGCCCTTCAATCATCACTTTAGGGGCGAGCTCCGTAACGGCAAAATAATTAGGCTTTAAATTTCTGCTGGCCTCTAAAGCACTGCTGACATCTTCAATGCCACGGTCCAAATCTGCATTCAATTTTTTTACAGCTGAACTGTCGTCATGGCTAAAGTTGCCATAATTCACCGAGCCAATGATTAAGTTATAAAACATCACTTTCTTGCCTAAATCATGTGATTCAGCGTAATACTCAATGTTATTTGCGTCAGAAAAGTAGCTATCTGTTTGAGTAAAATAGCTGTCTAACGGACTCGATAGTAACGCCTGCTCAGTGTAGGGAACGGAGACTTGGAAATCTGCTTTTAAACCAACAACAGCATAGCCAGATAAACGTTGATCTTTGATGGCCAGTGTTAGTTGGTATTTTTTATTACCGTAATAAAAATAAACGATACCGGTATCAGACTTAGATTTTTTGGATACGTGAGGATTGCCGAAAACACTGGTTATGTAAGCCTGAGTTTGGCCAACGTGTAGAGTCGATATTTGCTTATATTCAATATCGTTAGTCCAGTTTGCGACAAATGATTCATAAACTGCACTAAGTGCATCTTTAGTGTCATTCCACTGGCCCAGAGACAACATAATAGCAACAACTGTCAGGGCGACACTTTGTAGCTTGCTCCAGAAACTAACCTTGATTGGTTGTTCACAACTGTCCATGTAGGTGTAATCTTCCTTGAAATAACAATGATGGCTGAACACACTAGCCAATTACAATAAACATAAGATATCACAACAACTTAGAGTAAGTTAAGTAAAAGGCATGTAAAAGTTATAACTTATAATAAAACAGGTGATAGCTCCCAAAATTGAGTTTTATTCATCCTTCGATCGGGTATATTGACCTGTTTTCGATATAAAAAACCATACTCTCGATCTGTTTTACTCGATACTATATAAGTAATTGTTAAATTAAAGTAGCGTTAATCACTAAAGGGGTTCAGCGTAGATGCAGCTGTATTTACTCGCAGAAAAGCCACAAGCAATACACCAGATAGCGACATGGTATAGCAATGAGTGGGGATATATTGGTGAAGGTCGTAGCGTTGGTGAGCTTGAACTAAAACTTAAAGAGTATCTTAATCACGATAAGCTACCGCTTATCATGGTGGCATTTGATAAAGGTACATTCTTCGGGGCGGCGCAACTGCGTTGTCATGAAATGGACATCTATCCACAGCGTGAACATTGGCTTGGCGGCGTTTACGTTGCACCATCATCTCGCGGTATAGGTGTAGGTAAAGCGCTCGTTGAAGCCATTATAGAGAAAGCTAAAGCGTTAGGCGTAACAAGTATTAACCTACAAACAGAAGATATCTCTGGTGGCCTTTATCGCAGCTTAGGTTGGCAAACAGTAGAACAAGTGACTTATCACGGTATTGATGTATTAGTTATGGAAAAATCACTTTAAAGTTAACTACAGTCCACACTAGGTTATAAAATGACGCCAGCCATAGACTTGCTCGTTAAGCACAATATTACACATCAAGTTCATGAGTATAAACATGACCCTGCTTGCCAAGCATATGGGTTAGAAGCAGCTGAAAAAATCGGAGTCGAAATAGGTTTGGTCTTTAAAACCTTAGTGGTAAAGCTAGACGGCAAGCAACTTGCTGTGGCAATTATCCCAGTCGCGGATAAGCTCAGCTTAAAAGCTATCGCCAAGGCATGCAAAGCTAAAAAAGCTGTTATGGCTGAGGCTATCGAAGTTCAGCGTAGCTCTGGCTATGTATTAGGCGGCGTTAGCCCTTTAGCCCAAAAACGGCAGCTACTCACCATCATTGATAATAGCTGTGCACAATTGGTTCAAATGTACGTTAGTGGCGGACGTCGCGGGTTAGATATCGAGATAGCACCGACCGACTTACAGCAATTACTCAATGCCGATATCACCTCAATAACGGCCTAAAATAGGATTTTAATCCTTAAAGATGTTCCACGTGGAACCTAGCGTTTTCAGCAAATAAATCCAAGTTCACAAAATCTGGCGACAAGCTTGGATATACCCATCCGCTGGAGTAATATTAGCCTCTTCTGTTTAATCGTTCTGCTGAGGTAATATGAGCGACCAATTTAATACTGCACAACACCAACTCGATGCTTTAGGGCTAAGATGCCCTGAACCCGTGATGATGGTGCGTAAGTCAGTTAGACGCATGAACAATGGTGAAACTTTATTGATCATTGCTGATGATCCAGCGACGACTCGTGACATCCCTAGCTTTTGTGAATTCATGGACCACACTCTTATTGCTAGTCAAACAGAAGCAACCCCTTATCAATATTTGATAAAGAAAGGCTTATAGCCTTAATTACCTGAAACGGACATAAGGACTTTTCCGATGGCAAAGCTAATTGGTATTGCATATAAAACAGAAAAACGTGGCGAGATGATAACGGTAGAACATGCAGCCGTGACTCAAGCCAAGGGTGTTGAAAATGACATATTTGGCCGTCCAGGTAAGCGTCAAGTGACCGTAATGTCTATCGAGCAGTGGCAACTGGCCTGTAATGAGGTTGATAAACGTCTTCCTTGGTTTACCCGCAGAGCCAATATTCTAGTCGAAGGCATTGCGTTTTCTGCAGAAGATAAAGGCAAGCAACTTGTCATCGGTGAACTCACCCTAGAGATAACAGGTGAAACAGATCCGTGTAAAAAAATGGAAATCGCCTATCCCGGTTTAGAAAAAGCACTGCAGCCAGATTGGCGCGGCGGAGTTACTTGCCGTGTAATAACTAACGCCTGTATTGCTATTAACGACACGGTTTCACTCAAATTAGCATAACAACTCATATTGTAGATAACCGCTTTAAGTAAAAACAAAGCGGTTGCCGTCCCCTTGAACACCCCACCAGATCATTCAACTCAACCTCTTCTACACAATAAAATCCTACTGGCCCATATTCTAATTTACTGCGCTGCACCGTTCAGCAGATCTTAACTAATTGAAACAGTATTTCTGTTTTACTGTTAACGAATTTATGCGATAACAGTTATCGCAGTAGACTCTACTTGTTACCAATACTGCCAACTCCTGAACAATTACAACAAAAAATAGGACAAGCATGTTAAAAAATAAGCTTACCCCTCTATATGCAGCAATTGCACTTAGCTTCAGTACCCCTATTGTCGCCGAAGAAGACAAAAAAACATGGCAAGTGAATGCACCGGCAAATGCACCACTTCAGCAAGTTAAGATTGAGGTTAATGAAGGCACTTGGATGAATGTCAGTGTCAGCCCTGACGGTCAACACATCGTGTTTGATCTACTCGGAGATATCTACCAGATACCTGTCGACGGTGGCGACGCAATACCATTAGCCAAGGGTATTGCTTGGCAGATGCAACCAGTCTATAGCCCAGATGGAAAGTATATTGCGTTTACCTCTGATGAAGATGGCGGCGACAACATTTGGGTTATGGAAGCCGACGGTAGTAACCCTCGCGCTGTCACCGAAGAAACATTCCGTCTGCTTAACAGCCCTGCATGGAGTCCTGACGGACAATACCTAGTTGCACGTAAACATTATACTGGTAGCCGCAGTTTAGGCGCTGGCGAAGTCTGGATGTACCACGTTGCGGGTGGTGAAGGCGTAAAATTAACTGAAAGACCGAATGAACAAAAAGACTTGGGCGAACCTGCATACTCGCCTGATGGCCGTTACATCTACTTTAGCCAAGACGCTACTCCAGGGAAGACCTTTCACTATTCTAAAGATTCAGTGAAGGGCATCTACAAAATCAAACGTTACGATACCCAAACGGGCGATATCGAAGTTATTATCCAAGGCACTGGCGGCGCAATCCGTCCAACTCCAAGTCCTGATGGTGAAAAGCTGGCTTATATCAAACGCGATGGCTTCCAGTCATCTCTGTATCTACTCGACTTGAAGTCAGGGAAAACAGAAAAACTTTATGGCGAGCTAGATCGTGATATGCAAGAAACCTGGGCTATTCATGGTGTATATCCTACGATGAGTTGGACCGCCGACAATGAAGAGATTGTATTCTGGGCTAACGGTAAAATTAATAAACTCGAAGTCGAGTCTAAGACAGTTAAGCAGATCCCTTTCAGTGTAAAGTCAGAACGCACAGTACAGCCTGCCGTTCGCTTTAAACAAGATCTTGATAAAGATGTCTTCGATGTGAAGATGTTGAGAATGGCGCAAGTCTCACCAGACGGTAAAAAGGTCGCTTTTGAAGCACTGGGTAAGATTTGGGTTAAAAGCCTACCAGATGGAAAAATGGAACGCTTAACCAAGCTAGACAGTGAACTTCGCGAACTATTCCCACAATGGTCTCGGGATGGCAAGCGTATTGTATTCACCACTTGGGATGACCAAGAACAAGGAACGGTGAGTCTAGCAACGGTGCGCAATAAGCGCGTAAAAGTGCTGACTAAAGAGCCAGGTAAGTATGTAGAACCTACCTTTTCACCCGATGGCGAAACCGTCGTTTATCGCAAAGCTAAAGGTGGCTATATCACCCCAAAAACTTGGTCGCAGGAAACAGGCCTTTACCAAGTTGATGTTGATGGCGATAAAAATACTAAGATCACAGCTTCGGGTTACCAACCTCAATTCGGCGCAGATAACCAACGCGTCTACTTTATGGAAAGTGACGAAACACCGCAGTTAGCATCAATTGGCTTAAACGGATTTGAAAAGCGAGTCCATTACACCAGTAAGCATGCAACTGAATTTAGAGTTTCACCAGACGGCAAGCAACTCGCTTTTGCCGAGCGCTTTAGGGTTTATGTTACCCCTTTTGCTAAGCATGGCGAAACGGTTGAAATTGGACCCAAGGCGAGTAATTTACCCGTCACTCAACTCAGTGTTCGCGCAGGCGAAAGCATTAGCTGGAATAACACTAACGACCAGATTTATTGGACGCTTGGCCCTGAACTTTACCAAGTTAAAGTCGATATTCAATATAAAGAAACTGCGACTGATGATACCAATAAGGTCGAGCCAAAGATTACCGATCTAGGCTTTACTAAAAAAGCTGATGTTCCACGTGGAACAATTGCTTTTGTTGGCGGCAACATTATCACTATGGAGAATGATGAAGTCATCGAAAATGGCACTGTTATCGTCAAAGATAACCATATTGTCAGTGTCGGTCCTGCATCTATAATCGATATTCCAAGTGATGCCAAGGTCATCGACATTAAAGGCAAGACACTAATGCCTGGTTTGTTTGACGCCCATGCACACGGAGCTCAAGGTGAAAGTGAAATTATCCCACAGCAGAACTGGGAACTTTACTCGAACTTATCTCTTGGTGTGACCGCGATTCATGATCCATCAAACGATACTACCGAAATTTTTGCCGCATCGGAGCAGCAAAAAGCAGGTAACATCGCTGGCCCACGTATTTTCTCAACCGGAACCATCTTGTATGGTGCCAATGCGCCTGGTTATACATCGCATATTGACTCACTAGATGATGCGAAATTCCACTTAGAACGCCTAAAGAAAGTCGGCGCCTTTAGCGTGAAGAGTTATAACCAACCGCGTCGTAACCAACGTCAACAAGTTATCGCCGCAGCCCGCGAACTTGAGATGATGGTCGTTCCTGAAGGTGGTAGTTTGCTGCAACATAACCTCACCATGATTGCAGATGGTCACACAGGTATTGAGCACTCTTTACCAGCGGCTAATATCTATAGCGATATAAAACAGTTCTGGAGTCAAACTGATGTGGGTTATACACCGACACTCGTTGTGGCTTATGGTGGCATCTCAGGTGAAAACTACTGGTACGACAAAACAGATGTTTGGGCTCACCCACGTCTTTCAATGTATGTCCCATCAGACATTTTGAATGCGCGTTCAATGCGTCGCCCTACTGCACCCGATGAACATTACAATCATTTCAATGTTGCACGTGTAGCCAATGAACTGAACGAAATCGGTGTTAAGTCAAATATTGGTGCTCATGGTCAGCGAGAAGGTTTAGCAGCCCATTGGGAAATGTGGATGTTCGCTCAAGGTGGAATGAGTAATCTTGAAGTGCTAAAAACAGCAACCATTAATCCGGCTAAGCACTTTGCAATGGATCATCAAATTGGTTCAATCAAGCAAGGTAAGTTGGCCGACTTGATTGTTATCGACGGCAATCCGCTTGAAGATATCCGTGTAACAGATCGCGTCACTTATACCATGGTTAACGGTAAGCTCTACAATGCGGAAACGATGGACCAGTTAAATGGCGGTTCAAAAAATAATGGGAAAGAGAGAAAACCATTCTTTTTTGAAAAATAAACTCTATTTTAAATTTTACAATCTGGCTAACTTAGCTCTGGATTTTTAGTTTCATGAAAATTTATTTTTGACACAAAAATCAAGATTTTAAGCCAGTAACCAAAAAGGATGTTCCACGTGGAACATCCTTTTTTCTTTAATGCCAAAAACTTCCGCTAACGGACTAATTGCTCTATGCTGCAAAACAGAGAAAGGACTTCTTTGTCAAAAATTAACGGAATATATAAATGAAAATAGTTAATGTCATAGCGCTAATATTCGCCACCATAATCGTATCGGTCATCTTTACTAACTACTTTATAAAAGAACCAACAACCACTCCAGAGTTAACGTCTATAGCCCCACTTGATTCTACAGATGTGATCAATCAAAAAATAACAGCAACTCTCGTCTCATCTAATCAACAAAGCCCAGAAGAAAACCAAAAGGTAGAAATTCAACCGATTGCAAACACAAGCATATACTCTGAGATCACTGATCATCAATCAACAGATGCCTTCTTTATTAATAGCCAAGGTACTGTAAATAGCGGAGCAATAACAAAGGTAGCGAAGAATATGAATAAATTTATTCAGCACATATCTAATCTACCTTTAGACAGTGAGCTCGCCATCAAAAGAGACAGCCAGCTCAAGCAACAGCTATTAGAACTTAAAGAGGCGAATATATTTGACCAACACCTAGCATGCGCAGGTCGAATATGTGCCATCTCGCTAATAGCAGATGAGATATCAGCAGAAAATAAAGCTCACTTAGCTAGGTTTGACTCCAACATCAGCTTTGTAAGTTTGAATACAAATGAGTCTGGTGAAGTGGAATTTAAGGCTATCTACTTACACACTGACGACCCATCGAATTTAGTAATGACACAACCTTAGTTAAAACCTATTTTTTGTAACAAAAACAATCTATTGTGTGGTCATCGAACATACCAACGGCTTGCATGAACGCATAGCAAATTGTCGGCCCGACAAAGTTAAATCCCATTTTTTTTAGCGCTTTTGACATTGCTTCTGATTCACTAGTTTGTGTAGGGAAATCTTTACTTGAAGTAAAATGATTCACTATGGGTTCACCACCAACAAAGCTCCATAAAAACTCTGAAAAATCATTACCATGCTCTACATAAGCCATGTAGCCCTTGGCGTTTTTAATAATCGAATTCACCTTTAAACGATTGCGAACAATCCCAGGGTTAAGCAACAGTTCTTCTATTTTATCGTCATCAAAAGTAGCAATAATTGCCGGGTCAAAATGGGCAAAAGCAGCTTCGTAATTCTGTTGTTTCTTCAAAATAGTTAACCACGACAGCCCTGCTTGCTGTCCATCAAGGCAGAGTTTGGCAAACAGTTCATGGCTGTCGTATACAGGTCGACCCCACACTTTATCGTGATACTCTTGATAGATAGGATCTTTTCCGACCCAACCGCAACGTGTCACTTCCATTGTCATAATCCTATATTTTTAATCTATGAGATAAAAAATAACCTATATAAGCTTAATCCTACAAGGTATAATCGACACCATTTTCTATTTAAGCTTCCAGGCAGTAGACAAGCGGATATGACGACCAAACACGACGTAAAAACATTCCAAGGTTTCATAATGACCCTTCAGGAATACTGGGCGCAGCAAGGTTGCGCAATCGTACAACCATTGGACATGGAAGTAGGTGCTGGAACATTCCACCCTATGACCTTCTTACGAGCCTTAGGCCCAGAGCCAATGAGCTGTGCCTATGTTCAACCTAGTCGCCGCCCTACTGATGGCCGTTATGGCGACAACCCGAATCGCCTACAACACTTCTATCAATTCCAAGTCGTGTTAAAGCCATCTCCAGATAATATTCAAGAGCTTTATCTGGGTTCTTTGGCTGCCGCAGGTGTCGACATGAACATTCATGACGTGCGCTTTGTTGAAGACAACTGGGAATCACCGACTCTAGGTGCCTGGGGTCTAGGCTGGGAAGTTTGGTTAAACGGCATGGAAGTGTCGCAATTTACTTACTTCCAGCAAGTAGGTGGATTGGAGTGTAAGCCTGTAACAGGTGAGATCACTTACGGCCTTGAACGTCTTGCAATGTACATTCAAGAAGTCGACAACGTGTACGACCTCGTATGGACAGACGGCCCATTGGGCAAAGTGATGTATGGTGATATTTTCCACCAGAACGAAGTTGAGCAATCAGCTTATAACTTTGAACATGCTAATGTTGAAGTGTTATTCAGAAATTTTGATGACTGCGAGAAAGCCTGCCAACATCTGCTAACACTTGAAAAGCCGCTACCATTACCTGCTTACGAGCAAGTCATGAAAGCCTCTCACGCATTTAATTTGCTTGATGCACGCCACGCTATTTCGGTTACTGAACGCCAGCGTTATATCTTACGCGTTCGTACCATGGCTAAGGGTGTTGCTGAAGCTTACTATCAAGCACGTGAAGCTCTTGGCTTCCCAATCGGTAAGTAGAGGAATAACTTATGAATTTTGAAAACTTACTGATTGAAGTAGGCACTGAAGAACTACCTCCAAAATCTTTGCGTAAGCTTGCTGAGTCTTTTCTTAGCAACTTTACAGATGAACTAAAAAAAGCTGAGCTTAGCTTTGAAACTGCGGTATGGCATGCAGCCCCTCGCCGTTTAGCTATCTGCATTAACCAACTTGCTTTAGCTCAGGCTGACAAAGTGGTCGAAAAACGTGGACCAGCAGTAGCACAAGCATTCGATGCAGACGGTAACCCCACTAAAGCCGCTATGGGCTGGGCCCGTGGTAATGGCATTACTGTAGAGCAAGCTGATCGTCTTAAAACCGATAAAGGTGAATGGTTACTACATCAAGCTAAAGTGGTTGGTGTTGAAACAAAAAGCCTTATTGCCGCGATGGCACAACGCTCTTTAGACAAGCTGCCTATCCCTAAGCCTATGCGCTGGGGTAACAACACCACTCAATTTATTCGCCCTGTTCACACAGTGACGATGCTGCTTGGCAGCGATGTTGTTGAAGGTGAGTTGTTAGGTATAAAGTCGGCTCGCGTTATTCGTGGTCATCGCTTTATGGGCACACCAAGCTTCGAGCTTGATCATGCCGACAACTATCTATCAGCACTAAAAGAACAAGGTAAAGTAGAGGCCAACTATGAGGTGCGTAAAGCACTGATTAAAGCCGATGCAGAAGCAGCAGCGACTAAACTAGGTGGCGTGGCCGATCTAGAAGACGACTTACTGGAAGAGGTTACATCACTGGTTGAATGGCCAGTAGTGCTAACGGCGAGCTTCGAAGAGAAGTTCTTAGACGTGCCGGCTGAAGCCTTGGTTTACACCATGAAAGGCGACCAAAAGTACTTCCCAGTATTTGATAAAGCGGGCCAGCTAATGCCTAACTTTATCTTTGTCACCAATATCGAATCTAAAGATCCGCAGCAGATTATTGCCGGTAACGAGAAAGTGGTTCGCCCACGTCTTGCCGATGCAGAATTCTTCTTCGAAACCGATAAGAAAAACTCACTAGAGTCTCGTCTTACAAGTTTAGAAACTGTGGTATTCCAAAAGCAGCTTGGCACCATCAAGCAGCGCGTAGAACGCATATCAGCAATGGCCGGTTATATCGCCACCAGCATTGGTGCTAATAGCGAAGAAGCTGCGCGTGCAGGACTTTTATCTAAGTCTGACTTGATGACTAACATGGTCATGGAATTCACCGATCTTCAAGGCACCATGGGTATGCATTACGCACGTCTTAATGGTGAGACTGAAGCGGTAGCCGTGGCATTATCAGAGCAATACAAGCCTAAGTTCTCAGGCGATACAGTGCCAACCGCCCCTATCTCAATTAGTGTTGCCTTGGCTGAAAAGCTAGACACCTTAGTGGGTATTTTTGGTATTGGCCAAGCACCGAAAGGCGCAGCGGATCCATTTGCACTACGTCGTGCTGCCATTGGTATTCTACGTATCTGTTTAGAAAACAATTTACCACTCGATCTTGTTGATTTGATAGCTAAAGCACAAGAGTTACATGGTGAAACGTTAACGAACGACAAGGTTGCAGAGCAAGTACTTGAGTTCTTTATGGGTCGCTTCCGTGCTTGGTACCAAGATCAAGGAGTGAGTGTAGACGTTATTCTAGCCGTATTGGCTCGTCGCCCTACCGCACCTGCAGATTTTGAAAGCCGCATTAAAGCTGTTGCTCACTTTAGAACGTTAGAGCAAGCATCAGCACTGGCTGCCGCTAACAAGCGTGTATCAAACATCTTGGCTAAAGTAGAAGGTGAACTTCCTGCGACTATCGACGGTGCACTGCTCGTTGAACCAGCAGAAAAAGCCCTCGCCACTAAGCTAAATGAACTGCAACCACAATTAGCACCGCTGTTTGCTGCGGCTAACTATCAAGAAGCGCTAGCATTACTGGCAAACCTACGTGAAAGCGTGGATACCTTCTTTGAAGATGTGATGGTGATGGATGACGATGAAGCCCTTAAGAACAACCGCCTAGCGCTACTTACTAGCCTACGTGAACAGTTCTTACATGCTGCTGATATCTCACTGCTGCAGTAATGTAATTTTGTTACTGTAACCCAATAAAAAGCCCCTTAATTAGGGGCTTTTTTGTATCTGCCCCTAGGTGATAACCGCAAATTAAAACATAATAAGCTTTTGATGTAGCTCATCAAAACCGCCTCTATCAAGACCAGCTTCTAGCAACAACCGATTAAGTTGCTGCTCATTGAGCTTATCGGCTTCAAACAACATAGAGCATTCACTGATTAAGTTAGCCCGCCAAACAACTTCAGCTAAGCCACCAACAGGCTTAGAATCCACAACAGCCAAACGACCAAGCTCTGCGTCAAATATCGCGGGCAACTGCCAGTGCTGGGCAAGTAAGGCGCTTAAACTTAACGATTTCGCCGTCATAACCTGTCGAAATAAGCTTGAGCAAGGTTGCTCACCCGGATCGGCCTGCTTAAAGGCTTCTAATAGCAACTTGAAGATAGCGATTTTACCAACATCATGAATAAGCCCTAATAGAAATGCACTGTCAGCATCTTCATCAGTTAACTCGCTTGCAAGGTAAGCGACTTGCATTGAGTGACGCCAGATCTGTGAGCCAAAACGGCGAAAATAGATGGCTTTGATCTCGATACAGTCCCGCAATAACGCCGTAGTAATAAAGCGCCTTATCTGCTCTCGGCCAAGTTGCACAATAGCCAGTTGTAAACTGGTGATCTCTTTTTCACTGCGCCTAAACAAAGGAGCATTACATAGCTTTAGCACTTCAACACTCAGCACAGGGTCTTTTTCTATGAGCGCCAGTAAAACCTTAGTGTTGCTGGATTCATCTGCTAACTGTTTATCTAGCGCCGCCACTTGTGTCGGGAGTTTCAACACTCTTTCCGCAATGGCTTTAGGAGAAGACAGTGCTGCCTCTACCCGTCTAAATACGCTCTTTTCTAACTCGTTAGCCACACCATTTTGTAAGGTGCTAGGAAATAACAAACTATAAAACAGTGCTGATATATCGATGGGCGCTACAGGCGGTATGGCTGAAGGAGTATTGTTTATTGGAGGTACTGATGAGATAGCTTGAGAGTATTCTGCTTGACCGCTGAAACTTTTAGGTTTCTCAATGATCACTTTATCTCTGATATTAAACAGCTTTTTAAACGCTTTTTTGAACAATTTCGATGACCGGGAGTAATAATATCCACCACTGTTAAGGCTGTGGTAAAGACTAATATGCAATACAACAAAAAAAATCGGCGCTGTATGCGCCGATTTCACTATTTGCAAAGTAAGTACTTTCGCAATAAGACTATACGTCTAAGTTAGCCACGTTAAGCGCGTTAGACTCAATAAACTCACGACGAGGCTCAACGTGATCACCCATCAAACAAGTGAATAACTGGTCAGCACCAATCGCATCTTCAATGGTCACTTGCAGCATACGACGAGACTCTGGATCCATTGTAGTTTCCCACAACTGCTCAGGGTTCATCTCACCCAATCCCTTATAACGTTGGATATATTGACCACGTTTAGCTTCACTCATTAACCAATCAAGTGCTTCAATAAAGCTAGTGACATCTTTAGTCCGTTCGCCACGCTGAACATAACCGCCAGCTTCAACTAGACCATCAATCTCAGCACCTAACTTAACAATGCGCTGATAATCGGTAGACTGGAAAAAGTCATATGTGAACAGATAGTTAGTATCAATACCATGCTTACGAATAGTAATTTTTGGTAGATAAACCTGACGCTCTGGATCAAGAATAGGCTCTGCACTATACAAGATACCGCCAGACTCTTTTTCAATTAAGTCAGCAATAAAGGCATCAGACCAAACTTTAACTTGTGCTTCATCACTCAACATCTCGTTAGTTAATGTTGGGTGGTACAACATCAAGTCAACAATGTTAGTTGGGTAACGCTTTTCAAGACGCTTAATAACCGCTTCTACTTCGCGGTACTGCTTAACCAATGTCTCTAGCGGCTGGCCAGACATACCTGGTGCACCTTGCGAAGGATAAACATTAGCGTTATCCAATGCTTGAGTCGTTAGGTACTCAGTTAGTGCAGGATCATCTTTTAGATACTGCTCTTGCTTACCCTTTTTCACTTTGTACAAAGGTGGCTGTGCAATATAGATATAACCACGTTCAATAAGCTCAGGCATTTGACGGAAGAAGAAGGTCAATAGCAAGGTACGAATGTGCGAGCCATCGACGTCGGCATCGGTCATGATAACAATGTTGTGATAACGGGTCTTATCAGGATCATATTCATCACGGCCAATACCACAACCGAGTGCAGTAATCAGCGTGACCACTTCTTGCGAAGACAACATTTTATCAAAACGTGCTTTTTCAACGTTTAAGATCTTACCTTTAAGCGGAAGAATCGCTTGGTTCTTACGGTTACGTCCCTGCTTGGCTGATCCGCCAGCAGAGTCACCTTCCACTATGTATATTTCAGAAAGACCTGGGTCCTTCTCTTGGCAATCGGCCAACTTACCTGGCAAACCACCTAAATCTAATGCGCCTTTACGACGTGTCAATTCACGGGCTTTACGCGCCGCTTCACGAGCACGAGATGCATCGATGATCTTACCAACAATCAACTTAGCTTCATTTGGATGTTCAACTAGGTAATCAGCTAACTGCTCACCCATTGTCTGCTCAACAGCCGTTTTAACTTCACTCGACACCAATTTGTCTTTGGTCTGTGAGCTAAATTTAGGATCTGGAACCTTAACAGAGATAACAGCGGTCAAACCTTCACGAGCATCATCGCCAGTCGCGTTAGTCTTGCCCTTCTTGTTATAACCCTCTTTTTCCATGTAGTTGTTCAGGTTACGCGTCAACGCACCACGGAAACCCGCTAAGTGAGTACCACCATCGCGCTGAGGAATGTTGTTAGTAAAACAGAAGATATTCTCTTGGAAACCGTCATTCCACTGCATAGCCACTTCAACGGTAATACCGTCGTCACGCTCATGAATAAAATGGAAAACTTCTTTGTTTACCGGTGTCTTGTTAACGTTTAAGTAGTCAACAAACGCACTAATACCGCCTTCGTACTTGAAGAACTCATCTTTATCATCACGCTCATCAATTAAGCGAATACCTACACCTGAGTTTAGGAAAGACAGTTCACGGACACGCTTGGCAAGAATCTCAAAATGAAACAGGACATTGGTGAACGTATCGGTACTTGGCCAGAATCTTAGCTCAGTACCGGTATTAGTCGAATCACCAATCTCTTTAACAGGCGCATCAGGTACACCGTGGGTGTAAAATTGCTCATAAAGCTTACCGTCACGACGAATGGTCAACTGCACCTTACTAGAGAGTGCGTTTACCACTGAAACACCTACACCGTGAAGACCACCAGAAACTTTATACGAGTTATCATCGAACTTACCGCCAGCATGCAGTACCGTCATGATCACTTCAGCCGCAGAAATACCCTCTTCTGGGTGAATCGCAACTGGGATACCACGTCCATCATCTTTAACCGAAACGGAACCATCGGCATGAATAGTAATAATGACGTCGTTACAGTGGCCGGCTAATGCTTCATCGATAGAGTTATCGACCACTTCGAATACCATGTGATGTAGACCGGTGCCATCATCGGTATCACCAATGTACATTCCTGGTCTTTTACGTACCGCATCAAGGCCTTTTAATACCTTAATACTCGAAGAATCATAACTATTCTCTGACATATTATACTCTCGTCGGTTATTCAATTACCGTTACACACCCATGTTCCACATGGAACACCTTACTTGGCGGCGTGATTAACGAATCGACTATTGCTGCTGGTTCGATTGCCGTGACAAAAACTTGTGCCCCGGTATCTGCTAACTGCTGTAGCAATAGTTTTCTATGCTGTGCATCCAATTCCGATGGAAGATCATCCACCAGATAAATACTTTTTTTATCTATTTGTTGTTTGAGCAACTTTCCTTGTGCAATACGCAATGCACAGACTAACAATTTCAACTGTCCGCGGGACAAAGCATCTTGTGCAGGTAGTGTTCCTACCCGCAACCTTAAGTCCGCTTTATGAGGTCCGCTGACGGTAAAGCCTGTGGCTAAATCTCTGGGATACTGCGTCTCGAGCAGCTGTGCATACTCTGTTTTACTATCCCATCCTCGGGTAAAAGAAACCTTCACATCAACCTGAGGTAAAAACTCTTCGATTATACCCTTAAGTAGCTCATTTAACGAGTCTACATATTGCTTTCGTATATCGGTAACCAGTTCAGCATAACGAATAAATTCTTTATCCCAAAATTGTATCGAACTATAGGGCGATTCATCCCTGAGCAACTGATTTCGTTGCTTTATAATTCGTCGTACATTTACCCATGCCGCATAAAAACGAGGGTCAGAATGGAACGCACCCCAATCAATAAACTGCCGTCTGGCTTTTGGCCCCTCAAAAAGCAATGAAAAGCTTTCGGGAGTGATCACCTGAATCGGTAATGTTTCCGCTAACGTCGATAAACGTTTCACTTTATCGCCATTAATTTTAACTTCAATCTCGCCGCTTCTAAAACGTCTGAGGCCTATCTTACTGTCCTCTTCACCGGTTTGCATATTGGCAAATAACGTCAGCGCATCTTGATCATGTTGAATAACTCGCTGCGACAGATGACTGCGAAAAGAGCGCCCCATTCCCAAAAAATAGATGGCTTCTAAAATGCTGGTCTTGCCACTGCCATTTTTGCCATAAATTAAATTGAGCCCTTCACCTGGCTGCAACTGGGCAGAGACAATATTACGGAAAGCTTCAATATGAAGACGGTTAAGGCTCATTAATACCCTTTAAATGCAACGGGGAGGATTTTTCTGAAGTGGTCATTTATACCAGATAAAGCCGACGGTGTGTCGAAGTACTTTATCTGGTCTCTAAAGCAGAATAAAACAGTCTGTTATAAGCGCATTGGCATAACAACATACATAGAGTTCTGCTCTATGTGATTATCGATAAGTGCGCTTGAATTACCATCAATAAGCGTAATACGCACGTCATCAGAAGGTAAGTTGTTTAATACATCCAGTAGATAACTGACGTTAAAACCAATCTCTAACGGAGTGTTTTCGTATTCAACATCTAAGATCTCTTCCGCTTCTTCCTGTTCAGGGTTATTGGCAGTGATCTTAATCAGGTTGTTTTCTAACTGTACTCGCACACCACGGAACTTTTCATTCGATAAAATAGAAGCACGTAGCAACGCCTGTTTAAGCTGCAGACGGTTGGCAATAACAATCTTATCGCCGCCTTTTGGCAACACTCGGCGATAATCAGGGAAACGTCCGTCGACCAGCTTACTGGTAAACACAGCAGTCGCTGTCGTCGCTCTAATGGCGTTGTCACCAATAGCGATGGTGACATCTAAATCATCACCTTCGAACGAGCGCATCAGCTCTAACACGCCTTTACGCGGCACAATTACCTGCTTTTCAGGCAAAGTGGCGTCAATAATACGATGACTCAAAGCAAGACGGTGACCATCGGTTGCGATAGCACGCAAAACATTACCTTCGGTCTCTAATAACAAGCCATTGAGGTAGTAACGTACATCTTGATTAGCCATTGAGAACTGAGTCGCATCAATCAAGGACTTCATCGTGCCTTGCTTGAGGGTAAATTCAATATCAGCTGTAAACGCTTCTACATTCGGGTACTCTTCAGCAGGCAAGGTTGCCAACGTAAAACGGCTGCGACCAGAACGTAACAATAAACGGTTTTCTTGCTGTTCAATCTTAAGCTCGACCAGATCAGGTAAAGACTTAACAATATCTAGAAATTTTTTCGCTGGAACCGTGGTTCGCCCTTCAATGACGTCACCCTCAAGTTGAACTTCACCCACCAATTCAACTTCTAAATCGGTGCCAGTCAACTTAAGTGAGTGAGCACTTACTTCTACTAAAAGGTTCGCCAGAATAGGCAAGTTGTGACGTCTCTCCACCGCTCCACTAACTAACTGAAGTGGCTTTAATAGGGCATCCCTATCAATAGAAAATTTCATTCGTTTCAACTCCCTGATATTAAGAAGATAAGGTTCTTATCAAGTTAGCATAATCTTCTTTAATGTCATGACTTTCTTCACGCAACTGCGCAATTTTACGACATGCATGTAAAACGGTTGTATGGTCACGGCCACCAAATGCATCACCAATCTCAGGCAAGCTTTGGTTGGTAAGTTCTTTTGATAATGCCATCGCCATTTGTCTTGGACGTGCCACACTGCGTGAACGACGCTTCGACAACATATCAGCCATTTTAATTTTATAGTACTCAGCCACGGTCTTTTGAATATTATCGATAGTGACCAGCTTTTCTTGCAGTGCAAGTAAGTCACGTAATGCTTCGCGGACGAAATCGATAGTAATTGGACGACCGGTAAAGTTCGCATTAGCGATAACACGGTTTAACGCGCCTTCAAGCTCACGAACATTAGAACGCAAACGCTTAGCAATAAAGAATGCCACTTCATCAGGTAAGTTAATGCCACTCTCTTGTGCTTTACGCATCAAGATCGCCACACGAGTTTCTAGTTCAGGTGGTTCAATAGCAACCGTTAAGCCCCAACCGAAACGAGATTTAAGACGATCTTCAACACCGTCGATCTCTTTTGGATACTTATCTGACGTCAGAATGATCTGATGATTACCTTCTAATAGTGCGTTAAAGGTATGGAAAAATTCTTCTTGTGAACGATCTTTGTTGGCAAAGAATTGAATGTCATCAATAAAGAGTGCATCAACACTGCGGTAGTAACGCTTAAATTCTTCAATTGCATTGTTTTGTAGGGCTTTAACCATATCCTGTACAAAACGCTCTGAATGCATGTAAACCACTTTAGCATCAGGCTTGTTCTTAATAATGCCATTACCCACGGCGTGCAAAAGGTGGGTTTTACCCAAACCAGTACCGCCATAAAGAAACAGTGGGTTGTAAGCACCGCCCGGATTCTCAGCAACCTGCATTGCAGCCGCTTTACCTAATTGGTTTGATTTACCTTCAACGAAGTTATCAAACTGGTAGGTCGGATTAATGTTGCTACGATGATTAGCCGAGGGCGCTGGAGCAGAATGCGGAGTATTAAAAATAGGTTTCTCTACCGCTTGTCTAACCGCAGGTCGACTTCTGATCGAAGCGGTAGCCTGCACAATTGGCTTAGCCGATGGACGACTGCCTATATCAAAGCGCAAGTTAGGTGCATCAGCACCCATTTGTTCAATAAAGAATTGATTGATGATATTAAGGTATTTGTCTCTAACCCAATCTAAAACGAAACGGTTAGGTGCATATATGACAAGCGTATCGCCTTCCATCTCTGCCTGTAACGGTCTTATCCACATACTGAATTGCTGAGCAGAAAGCTCATCTTGCAGCCTTGCGATACATTGTTGCCAAAGTGAAACCGCCACGTACTTATCCCCAAAACATCTTACAAAAGAGGTGTATTCTATAGTGAGATCACGCTGATCGCTATCCTTTAAATATATTTATCCCCAGATAGATAAGGCAATCGATAAGATCTCGATCTTAAGGGATCTGCTGCGATCAAAAATATAGCAAAAACCCTCAAATCCAGCTTTATAAAGCGATCCAGAACGATCTATAATAGATTAACTTCGATCTGCTTTTAGATCAGTGGAACCACTAGATATAGTGGTAACTCACAGAGTTATCCACATTTTATAGTAGTTTTTAATGTTCGAAGAAAAAACGGAGATGGCATTATTTAATCACTTAAGTCGATTGCGTATTGACGTGCTCAATTAAAGTGATTACAATTCGGCCTCTTTTTTGCCCTTACCTCTAATTTCTAGAGACTAAGGTTTATTAACCTAACAAAGACGGATTGCCATAATGAGTAAACGTACTTTTCAACCTAGCAACCTGAAGCGCAAGCGTTCTCACGGCTTCCGCGCTCGTATGGCTACTGTAGGTGGCCGCAAGGTTATCGCACGTCGCCGTGCTAAAGGTCGCACTCGTCTTTCTGCTTAAGTAGAGATGCAAGTGACCAGCTATACCTTTACGCGGGAGTTACGTTTGTTAACTCCCGCGCAATTTAAATCTGTCTTTACCAAACCTATCAAAGCGTCTTCCGCTGAAATAACCTTACTTGCTATTCCTAATTCTGAACAACATCCACGTTTAGGACTAACGATTGCTAAGCGTTATGTAAAGAAAGCTCATCAACGAAACCGTATTAAACGTGTAATTAGAGATAATTTTCGTTTACATCAGCATGATCTTCCCGCTGTAGATATCGTTGTGCTCGTCAGAAATGGCGTACTTGATATGGAAAGTGCAGAACTCAAAAAATTGGTAGAAAAGCTATGGCGAAAACTCTCTCGCCGTTACAATGGCTAGCAACTACGATTATTCGTGGCTACCAAGTACTCATAAGTCCCATGCTGGGACCTCGTTGCAGGTTCAATCCAACATGTTCACACTATGCAATAGAAGCAATTCGTTTGCATGGATTTGTGACAGGATGTTGGTTTGCAGCGAAACGCATATTAAAATGTCACCCTTTACATCCGGGTGGTGAAGACCCCGTCCCTCACAAAAAAAATAGGTGCGATAAATAGGCTATGGAATCTCAACGCAATATATTGCTTATCGGTCTGCTTTTTGTCAGCTTTTTACTTTGGCAACAATGGCAAACGGATCAAGCTCCTCAACCGGTTGTAGCGCAAACTCAATCTTCAGTAGCGGCGTCTACTGTCGCCGATGCTCATAGTTCAGATGTTCCAAATGCTGATTCAGCATTACCAGAAGTGATTACCGCTTCTAAAGAACTCATCACTGTGACCACTGACCAACTTGAAATCAGAATTGATCCAATTGGCGGTGACATCGTTTATTCAGCTTTGCTGTCTCATAAACTGAAAGAAGAAGCTGAAGACCCATTTGTTCTGCTAGAGCAAACTAATGACATCTATTATGTCGCTCAAAGTGGTCTAATTGGTCGTGATGGTATCGACAGCAGTACTACAGGTCGTGCACATTTCGATAGCACAGCCCGTGATTTTGACTTAGCAGCAGGCCAAGACACATTAAATGTGCCATTAACCTACTTAGCACCTAACGGTGTGACCTACACTAAAATGTTTACCTTCTACCGCGGTAAACATAATGTTGATGTTGCTTACCAAATCAACAACAGCTCTAGTGCACAGCTTCAAGTTCAGATGTATGGCCAAATCAAGCACAGCATCAAGAAAAGCGAAAGCAGCATGATGATGCCGACTTATCGTGGTGGCGCATTCTCAACAGCAGATACACGCTATGAGAAATACAGCTTCGACGATATGGCTGATAAGAACCTAGACAAATCGACTCTTGGTGGTTGGGCAGCAATGCTACAACACTATTTCGTTTCTGCTTGGGTACCACCAGCAACTGATAAAAACGTTATCTTCTCAAGCGTAAGCGCGGGCGGATTAGCTAACATCGGTTTCCGTGGCGCGCTATATGATATCGCACCTGGTAGCGAACAGACCATTAAAGCCCAGTTCTATGTCGGCCCTAAAGATCAAGAAGCGCTATCTGCTATCTCTGAATCATTAAATCTGGTTGTTGACTACGGTTTCCTTTGGTGGCTAGCCATTCCAATTCACTGGTTATTGATGTTCTATCAATCATTTGTGGGCAACTGGGGTGTGGCAATTATCCTTATTACGCTTACCGTTCGTGGCATGTTATATCCACTAACGAAAGCGCAATACACCTCTATGGCGAAGATGCGTAATCTACAGCCTAAACTTGCGGAAATGAAAGAACGCATGGGTGATGACCGTCAGAAGATGGGTCAAGCGATGATGGAACTGTACAAGAAAGAGAAAGTTAACCCTATGGGTGGCTGTCTACCAATCTTGCTACAAATGCCAATTTTCATCGCTCTATACTGGGTATTGTTAGAAAGTTACGAGCTACGTCATGCACCATTCATGTTATGGATTACTGATTTATCAGTACAAGATCCATACTATGTGATGCCTATTCTAATGGGTATCTCAATGTTTGTGATGCAAAGAATGCAGCCAATGGCACCGACTATGGATCCAATGCAAGTTAAGATGATGCAGTGGATGCCGGTTATCTTTACTGTATTCTTCTTATGGTTCCCAGCGGGTCTGGTTCTATACTGGTTGGTAGGTAACTTAGTCGCGATTACACAGCAGAAGATTATCTATGCTGGCTTGGCGAAGAAAGGGTTAAAATAACTCTTAGTTCCAACTAAGCAAAGCGGCTAGATACTTCGGTATCAGCCGCTTTTCTCATTTAATGAGAAACACTTTTTGTTAATCACCTTTCATATTTGAACTAGGAAACACAGTAATGACAACAGATACTATCGTGGCACAAGCGACCGCTCCAGGTCGTGGCGGTGTCGGTATTATTCGAGTGTCTGGCGACTTAGCTAGCAATGTGGCTATGGCGGTAATTGGGCGCATACCTAAAACCCGTTATGCCGACTACTGTGACTTTAAAAATGACCAAGGCGAGGTTATCGACCAAGGTATCGCTTTATATTTTAAAGGCCCTAACTCATTTACCGGTGAAGACGTACTAGAACTTCAAGGTCACGGTGGCCAAATCGTGCTTGATATGCTCATTAAGCGTGTGATGGAAACCACGGGCTTGCGTATCGCCAAACCCGGTGAGTTCAGCGAGCAAGCTTTTATGAACGACAAGCTTGACCTAACGCAAGCAGAAGCGATTGCAGACCTAATTGATGCCACTAGCGAACAAGCAGCTAAAAGTGCTTTAAACTCGCTACAGGGCGAATTTTCAACCCAAGTACACGAACTTGTCGAACAGACCACCAACCTACGCTTATACGTTGAGGCTGCCATTGATTTCCCAGATGAAGAAGTCGATTTTTTATCTGACGGCAAAGTCGCGGCATCGCTGTACCGGATCATCACTCAGCTCGATTCAGTGCAAGCAAGTGCCAAACAGGGTTCTATCATCCGTGAAGGCATGAAAGTGGTTATTGCAGGCCGTCCTAATGCAGGTAAATCAAGCTTACTCAATGCTCTCGCCGGTAAAGAGTCCGCTATTGTCACCGAAATAGCAGGCACCACTCGCGATGTATTGCGCGAACATATTCACCTAGACGGCATGCCACTGCACATCATTGATACCGCGGGCTTGCGTGATACTGTCGATACCGTTGAAAAGATAGGTATTGAACGCGCATGGGACGAGATAACAACCGCCGATCAAGTATTGTTTATGGTTGATGGCACCACGACGACCGCCGTTGATCCTCACGAAATTTGGCCAGACTTTATCGATCGCCTACCAAAAAACTTAGGTATAACAGTCGTCCGTAATAAAGCCGATCTCACTGGCGAAACATTGGATGTTACCGAAGAAGCAGGACACCCCGTTCACCGTATATCGGCTAAAACGGGCCTAGGTGTAGCAACGCTGCAACAACACCTAAAATCCTTAATGGGTTATCAAAGTAATCTAGAAGGTGGTTTTATCGCGCGTCGTCGCCATTTAGAAGCACTTGACCTTGCTAGCAGCCATCTCCAATTAGGTAAAGAACAACTCGAAGTCTATCAAGCAGGCGAGTTATTGGCCGAAGAACTACGCATGACTCAAATGGCATTATCGGAGATCACTGGCAAATTTACTTCAGATGACCTATTAGGAAAGATTTTTAGCTCTTTTTGTATTGGTAAATAACGCCCTGCAAAATATTGTTCTGTAACTCCGCTACAGCAGTAAAACATCCCTTAGTCTAGATCTTAATGTCAGGATCTAGACTGACATTCAAGCCCCCAATGTAAGCCTATATTTACACCGCGATCGCAATTGATCGCCAACTGTAAACCTCCCTTTATAGACCACTAAAAGTAAGATCGTTAAATACAAGTATCAACAGAGATATCAACAAGCAAACACGATCGGTGAACAGATCTCCCCCTCTGCACTAAAATTACATAAACCACTGTTATTTAATGATTAAATCTGATGGAACATTAATAACGATCCTCAAAAAAAATGCAGAAAATAGATCTTTCTTGATAAGTTATACTCAGAAAAAAAACTTTAAATATTTCAGCCTGTGTAAAAGTGGATCAGCAGTAGTTAAGATCATCAATTAGTCGTATTGATCTTTACTCGAAGATCTACGCCAATATTACTTGATATCAATAACACGACTCGCTTTGCGGTATTGGATCTTCCAACCTATCCAGCGCGGTAATTCCCAACGTGTAGGCCCCTGCTTACGGCCACCTTTAACGTAATCTAAAATAACCAGCTTTCGTTTTGGTTCATACGCAACCGTCAACTTAAGCTCAGGCAATTGCAGTACCGCAGGATAGAGCTGATCAAACTCTTCGCGCTGCCAATCAGGGATACCGTCAAACAGTAAATCATCACCCTCAAGCAAGCTTAAATCCTCAAAGCTCTCAACCCCTAATTGCACCAGCTTGTCTTTAAGATAAGTATCGAGCACTAAAGGCTGTTTAATCTCATTTTCAAACTCTGCTGTTTTTCCCAGTGCAAACCATATATTCCATGCCGCAATATCAGCCGTTAAGCGCTTAGCAACACCTGACAATTCACGCCCTTGTATAATGCTACGGGCAATAGCCTCTGTCGCCTGCTCACCCGATGCCCGCTCAAAACGAGAATCTATCACTCTGCCAGCATATAGCCGCTCGATAAGCACTTTACGCGTCGATGAGCGCTCTTTATTTTCAGCTAACCTGTCTTCACCTAATCCCGCTTGGCAAATTAGCTGAGTTGAAATGGGCGCCATTATTGAAGCCAAGTTCAATGTTTGCTTCACCCCTTTACCCGCAATAGAGTGTTGGTCAAATACCACCGCAGCAATTGCCGCCTCTTTACCGGCATAATCTTTAAGTTCAGCACTAAAGCGGCTATCACGGCCTATCTGTACTTCACTAAAGCCATTACCTAACGCTTGTACCCGTTTAATACGCCGAACAAACGCCAGTTCTGGTAGTGCCTTAATCACCGCCAACAACCAACGAGTTCGCAAAGCCTCTGATTTACGATCTAACACCGCGGCCTTATTCAGTTTAGGCAGACCTAAACCTTGTCTAATTTGGTTCGCTAGCCTGCGGGCTTCTTTAATGCCGTGATGGTCAATATTAACAAAATCGACAGCCGGCTCTCGAATCAATTTAACCAGGGTAAATGCGTCACATCCCAGCGGTTCCCATTCATGCAGCGACTTAACATCGTATTCTGCCGTTGGTTGCTGATACAAACGCTGTGGCACACTAATCGCCGCAGCTAAATCCACCATTAACTCAGTGCATTCATCATCTGGCATAGCACTAATCAAATGCGCGAACTGCGTATCTATCGGCAACGGGAATAACTTTCTGCCATGAGCAGTGACTTTGCCCTGATTATCAATGGCCCCCATAGCAAGTAAGCGGCTTTCTGCTATTGCTAGCGGTTTACTGTTAATCGCATCAACAAAGGTTAATTCCGCTAAGCGCACACCACTGCATGCCGCGGCCAACATAGGTTCAACTAACTCTTCGCGCTGTAGTTCTGGTGGTGTCATCGCCTCTAATGGCGCGTGCTCACCCCATAAACGCACACATAAGCCCGCTTGAGTTCGGCCCGCGCGCCCTTTTCGTTGATCAGTACTGGCTCTTGATATTCGGGCCAACGACAACACCGTTCGACCATTACGTTGATGTGTGCGCCGCTCAAGCCCTGAATCAATCACGGCCGTCACGCCAGGAATAGTCAAAGAGGTTTCAGCAATATTGGTCGCAAAAATAACCCGCTGTGTATCCGCATTGGCTAACAGCGACTGTTGCTCAGTGGCAGATATTCCGCCATGTAGCGCAACCAGATCAATATGGGGTGTGCTACCCGTTGATGACGTTGATAGAGATAAAGACTGACACGCCTGTAAACAAGATTGGATTTCGCGTTTACCGGGTAAAAACACCAGAACATCGCCAGTCGTTTTACTCAGAAGTGATGTCAGTGCGGTTTTGACCTTTTGCTCTAAACTGGATATATCCGGTAACTGCTGACTGTCCATTGACTGGTACGTTAGTTCCACGTGAAACATTCTACCTTTTGCCAACAACCTCTTGGACTTAACTCCAATAGAATCAGACAAGTAGTCATTCAACCTTGCACCATCAATCGTCGCAGACGTGAGAATTAAACGGTGTTGTGCACGCTTTTTAAGTAATGCTAACAGTAAATCGGTATCCCAACGGCGCTCATGAAACTCATCAATAATCACCGTATCAAAACAAGCCAAGCCCGCTTTTTCATCTATACCATTGTGTTGCAGTGACGACCCCTCCATAGACAGCCAACGCAACGCGATACCCGGCGTCACAAAGGCAATATCGGTATTTTCATCAACAGTTGAATCAAAACGAATGGCATGGCCTACGTTTAACGGCCTAGCACCTTTTGATAAAGAGCCTTTAGCTAACTCGCCGACAAAACTCGCCAACGCCAAGCACGCCACCCGCCTAGGCTCCACCACCAACACTCGCCTTCTTCTGCCATCACTCTCAGGTTCAGCACACCAAAGCGGTAAACGCGTCGATTTACCCGACCCCGTATCAGACTCAACCACCAAGTGATGGTCTTTAATGGCAGATTTAAACTCATCATAGAGTGCATCTATCGGTAAAGAGTCGATAGCGAAAGAATCGCTGGGAAGAGGAGCTTGCGGTGATTGACACTGTTCGGCTTGAGGCTGCTTTTTCATAGTGGTCGCGTATGGCTAATTATTAACATAGAGGTTGGAAGGCTTATCGGCTAATTTATAATCGAAGTATTTACGATTCTTGGGGCCGGCGATGTTGGCGCTGATCTTATTGGGCTACTTGAGGACTAATGGATCTGTTTGCTGGCTTATGAAGATGTTATTCATGGCTTTGACATATTGTACACCTGTCGTCTGCACCTTGTCTGTTCACAAGATTGAAAGAACTTTTAGGTTTCATCAGCTTTTGTATTCTTCGATAAAGTTATGCTTGGCTTAGCAGAAAGGTAATCTATCGCCTCCATGCAGATACTTCTGCGAGTCGCCGCAAGCACATCTGACCTACAGGGTCTTAAGCGTTCCAGACGCTTTAAAGACATTTCCCATATCCCTATGGGTCAGTGGAGGAAATGCCAAATTTTGTAAGGAACAAAATGGGCCCTGTGGGCTCAGCGATTTCAAACAACCTCCATGTTTAAAAGCCAGTTCGGCATCCTTGCCTCACGTTCGAAGACTATCACTTCGTGATACCTCACCCTGTCATCGAAGCTCGCAGCTGTATCTACACTGGCTGCTTATAAGCAGAGTATCACTTCTATTTAGCATTTATTTATGATGACCGATTCGGATATTTTCAGTGATGAGTCAATTAAATAGGCTATTCGCCTCAACAAATGAGGCGATTAAACCTATTATTTGCCTCATGCTAAATTATCACTTCGATTGAATGACTTAGATATTTCTAAACGGGATAAAAAGGTTCGATTGATAAATTGGATAGATATAGAGCCAGCGATTCAGGCTCTTCGGTTTCGAACAGGGTGAAACTATGCTCATCATGGTAGATTTCAGGTTCGTGTGCAGAGCCAAGATTAGTGGCGGTAACGATGGAGTAGCGACTCGTAATCGTGTTCTCTCGTTCCTCTTTATTTGGATAATCGACCCAGAGGACTAGGTATCTATCCCCACTTTTGAGCATAAAGCTCGGACAAGCTTCATCTTTCCAACTTTTATCCTCCAGAAACGGGAAGTCACGAAGCTCAAACCCCAGATCAAAACCTTCACCAAACTCTTGTTTGTATTGCAGCATAGAGAAACACCCACGAGCTTTTCGATACTTAATTATAGTTTATTAAATAATTACTAGTTTGATACATGTAACTTGCAAAAAACAACCTACCTGGCATAGTTCCTATCAATCTAGGCATAATTGAGTTTTTTAATGCAAACAGGTATTTATGAACAACTAATAACTAAAGTTATCAGTAATAAGCTGGATAAAGATAATTTCTATTTTTCAGAGCGAAAGATAGAAACCACCGAGCAAACTCTTTGGTTAACTCGCGCATTAGTTCATGTTTTTCATCTCGCAATATCTGAATCAAAACATACAAAAGACTCACCATTAGCCCAAATAGGGCTTGCTAATGAGCTTATCTATTGGCTTCAGGAAAAGGTCGATAATTTAGATTTATCAGATTACACCGTAGCCCAACCGGCAAAACTGCTTACAGCCATCTTTGATAAACAAGATCCTGTTGCTGCCAAATTATCCGCACATATTGATAAAATAACTCCACTTACCGGCCTCACACAAAGCGAGTTATTCTGCGGTAGTAACCAAGGCATTTCACTGGAAAGTGAAATAAAGCGTGAAATATTATCTTCCAATAGAATCTGTTGGATTGTTTCATTTATTAAATGGACCGGCCTCAGAATTTTCATGGATGAACTTCGAACTTTTACGAGTAATAACAAACATAAACTTCAAATTATTACGACATCGTATATGGGGGCAACGGATCTTAAAGCCGTTCAATGGCTAGCTAAGTTACCTAACACCGAAGTTAAATTAAGCTATAACCATAACCAAGAACGTCTTCATGCTAAATCCTATCTATTCATGCGAAATTCAGGGTTTCATACTGGCTATATTGGATCATCAAACCTTTCACGTTCAGCACTCACTAATGGACTCGAGTGGAACTTAAAGATAACCAATCAAGAAATCCCACACATAATTGAGAAGACATTCAGTACATTTGAAACATACTGGCAGCAACCTGAATTTGAGTTTTTCGATGGTTCAGATAAAGCGAGTAGCAAGCTAAAGCGTTCACTTAGTGTTGGTCGTGGAGATAAAGATCTTTCAAGTACCGTATTTTTCGATTTAGCGCCTCATCAACATCAAATTGAAATATTAGAACGATTAGATGCTGAGCGGAATATTCATGGTCGAAATAGGAACCTGATAGTCGCCGCTACAGGTACGGGGAAAACGCTGATATCAGCTTTTGATTTCAAACGTTTCTATCAAAATAACCCTACAGCAAAAATTCTATTTATTGCTCATAGAGAAGAGATATTAAAACAAGCACTCGAAAGTTTTAGAGCTGTACTAAAACAGCCTAATTTTGGCGAGTTATGGGTAGGACAACATAAACCAGATTCATACAATCAACTTTTTGCATCAATTCAGAGCTTTAATAATCAAATAGACAATATAAAGCTACATTCAGATTATTATGATTTTATTGTGATTGATGAAGTTCATCATGTATCAGCTGATAGTTATCGAAAATTCATCAACCATTTTACCCCCACTATTTTGCTCGGACTCACCGCTACACCCGAACGTCATGACGGCAAAAGTATATTGGATGATTTTGGTGGTGTGATAGCAGCAGAACTCAGATTACCTGAAGCAATAAATCTAAGGCATTTATGCCCTTTTCAATATTTTGGCATAGACGATAATACCGATCTACGACAGGTTAAGTGGGAAAATGGCCGTTACAACCCAAGTGAGTTGACTCAGCTCTATACCCAAAATGATCAACGGCTACAGAAAATACTTCAAAATATTGATGAGCTTGTAACTAAGCCTTTAGAAATGCGTGCATTGGCTTTTTGTGTCAACCAAGATCATGCTCGATATATGGCTGAAAAGTTTTGCCTCAAAGGAATACCGAGCGCGGTACTTACCAGCAAAAATGCTTCTGAAAGGCATGCTGTAAGACAAGATCTGCAATTAGGAAATATTAATATTCTCTGTGTTGTCGATATATTCAACGAAGGCGTCGATATTCCAGAAATAGATACCCTACTCTTCTTACGACCAACAGAAAGCTTAACTATATTTTTGCAACAGCTAGGCCGAGGCTTACGCCATAACGATGGCAAAGAATGTGTCACTGTGTTGGATTTTGTCGGTAATGCTAGAGCCGAATATGATTTTTCACAGAAGTTCAGAGCCCTAATAGGAAAGACACATACCGCCATAAGCAAAGAAATAGAGCACGGTTTTCCGCACCTTCCACTTGGATGCCACATTGAACTGCAGAAAAAAACCAAAGAGATAATCTTAGAAAATATTAGGAAAGCAACATTAAACCAGCAAAGATTAAAATCATATATTAATAATTTTCAACATCATACAAATCAAAAGTTGACGTTGAGTAATTTTTTAAAATTTAATCCTAATATTCAGCTTAATGATATTTATAAGAAAAAACCTAAAGATGGTGGAGGGTGGACTCGTTTGTTAAGCGATCTAAAATTAATAGAAAAAGTAGATGAAACCCCAATCGCCGAAAATTATCACAAAGCCATTAGCAACAGTTTAATGAGCTGTGATGCTAGAACTTACCTAATTTTTATTCGTTCACTAGCAATAAATAACTTTAAGTGGATCGATAATGACGATCCAATAGAGCAGAAAATGGCTTTGATGTGTCACTATGATTTTTGGAATTGTGCAGGTGATAAACTAGGTTATAAATCCTTATCTGAAAGCTTATCTGCACTTTATCATCCTGAATATCAAAGTGAATTAATACAGATTATCAATTATTTACTTGATAATAACGATACCAAAATTCAAAAACTTGAAGCAGACTTTCCCTGTCCAATTCAGCTTAATGCTCGCTATACACGAGAGCAAATTATTACGGGATTAGGTGGTTCAAGTTTCGAAAAACAAGCGGTGAGTCGCGAAGGAGTATTCAATTTACAAGAGCTCAATGTCGAACTCTTGTTTGTTACTTTGCAGAAGTCGGATCAACATTTTTCACCAACAACGCTTTATCACGATTATGCAATGAGCCCTACTCACTTCCATTGGCAAACTCAGAACTCAGCCAGACCAGATAAAGGCAAAGGACTGGCCTATATTCAGCATAAAAAAATAGGTAAAAATCTCATGCTCTGGGTACGAGAGTCCAATAAGGACGAGAATGGAAATACAATGGGATTTGTAAACTTAGGTTGGGTCAATTTGGCAGAAACTAGCGGCTCCCAACCTATGAATATAACTTGGGAGTTGCATGAACCTATGCCCAGCTATCTATGGAAAGATGCTGCAAAACTAGCAAATAGCTAAATAAAATTGCCGAAGTATTCAGCTTTTAGATAATAAGTGTAGATACGGCTGCGAGCTTCCAAAACAAGGCCAATAATGTTCCCGACATTATTAGGCATTTCCTAGGTCAGAAGTACTTGCGGCTACTCGCTGAAGCATCTGCACTTTCTGCGAACCGCGGATTATAAATTAAACCAACACCTAACAAAAAATGCTTTCAACCGTATGAATATACAACAACCAACTCTTTGTTTAGCAGCGGTCTAATTCAAACAACACTTCTTGTATTTCTTGCCACTGCCACAGGGACAGGGATCATTGCGACCGGCTTGAATATCGGCAACAAAAGGCTGCTTAGCATCAAGGTTTTCAAAATAGCTATCGTCAAGTTCCTTTGGCGTATTCATCAGGTCGTCAAAAACTGCCATTAGGTCATCATCATTCATATCAGATTCTGAGTTGAAACCCGCCCACTGGCTTAGGGAGTCGATAACATCATAATCCCCGCTAATTAGACCACTTTCCCACTCTGAATAACCGATAGACTGATTATCCCAATCGATGATGCACTGATTCTCTGCAGGGCCTTCGTCTATCACTTTGCTTTTAACATAACCAACAAACTGGCTATGGTATTGATTAAACTCATTAGAAATTAACAGATTAATCAATTCAAAAAGTGCTATTGAGTGATTACTTTTGAGCAGATTTTCGATAAAGCCAGGAACACTTTGATTAAGTGTCTCTCTATCAATTTGGTCGGTATGCAGCTGAGAAAAGAGCGCACTTAAGGCTGACATCTTAACGATTTCGCCCGCTTGATCAGAGTTAACTAATAAACAAAGTTGCTCAGGCTTACCCTCGGCCAAAATGTAGTAAGCAGTGGAAAGATCTGAAGCGATAAAGTCACCGAGTAGCACTTCTAACGGACTATTACAGTCGTCCTTGTTAGTGAGATTGATCAGCGAATCAAAACAACTATATTGCTTACGATCGACAATAAGGCATAACCCGAAGAAAAGAAGGTTCGACTCAGGATCGGTCAACTCCTCTTTAACGATAAACCTCTGCATCAATTCATCGATAACCGGCAGTAGCTCAGGCCACTGCAGCCTTGCCGCCTGCAAAGCATCAATAGGGAGTGTTGTTAAGTCGCCACGACTTAGAGTGGTCATTATCTCAGCTAATTTCATATTACATTCAAGGTAAAAGGTGATGTTGTCTCATAGAGTAGCAAAAGAGGACCCTAAAGCCCCAAGTAAAATGGTTATAGCAACGGATAGGCCAATATTGAGCATAAAAAATGGTTAAACAACTCATGCAGTGGCTGCGAGAGTCCAATAGAGACGAGAATGGAAATACCATGGGATTTATAAACTTAAATTAGATTAACTAAATCGGAACCAACGGTGCGCAAGCTATGAATATAACTTGGGAACGGCATGACCCTATGCCCAGTTCCCTTTGGAAAGATGCTGCAACATTAGTGGCTAATTAACGTGAGTCGTATTAACAACCTGAATCGACAATCTCAAATACTGGTGGTGTGGTAGGGCTTTGTGCCTCGGTATACTTGAGGTAGCAATTATCACCACTGAATTTCTTAGTTTGTGGCATAAAACGGATAAATGGCTTGGCTGGATTATTATTAAAATACCAATCAGCTGGTCGTTCGGAGTTAAACACCGAATCTTCAAACTTGGCCATGATCAGTTTACTCCAGCTATTAGCGGCATCAGCAGCGGGATAACCGTAAACTAAATCAATGTCTTCACCATCGATAATGATAACGTTATCTTCACCTGGAGCGGGTTTAGGCTTGCTCTCTAAGCCTTGTAAAACTGACTTGGCATATAGCACACTCATAGCGCCATTCATCTCGGCTTTTAAGCCTTTTAAAGATGAAATTCGAGCATCTGATTGTAGTTCAATAAAACGAGGGACTGCGATCACAGAAAGTATGCCTAAAATAATAATAGTCACAACTAACTCTATAAGAGTAAAACCATTTTTCCGCATTGAATAGTTCATTTTATTAAACAATAAGTGGAACACTATTATATTGAATACTATCCATTTTAAAAAGGTAATTCGCAAATGGTTAACTAACTCAAATTATGCAAAAAGGAATAAATACAGCCTCTAACCTATTAAAAATATCAACCTGAGTCGCGCCAGGCCTAAAGCGGCTTGTACTCGCGTAAACAAAGCCTGCCAACTGTAGCTCTCATTTAAACACTACATGACTTTCATTCATGTTGGATAACTGTAGAATCCGCGCCTTGTTTGATTCTTTCCTTTTATATAGTGCATTAATGATGATCGATCTGGCTTTACTTCCTCTTTATTTAACTACCGTAGTCGCCCTGCTGTTAATTCCTGGGCCTGACATGTTACTTATCGCCAGCTCAAGCTTGAGCTATGGTAAAAAAGTAGGCGTGTATGCCAGTTTAGGTAATGCCACATCGGGCCTTATTTTGACTTTTCTTGCAGCTATGGGCGTGTCAGCTTTAGTGGCTATGAACCCAATGGCACTAGAGTTATTACGCATTTTAGGTGCCGCCTATCTACTGAAGATGGGTTGGGATTGCATGCGCAGTTCTGCAGCTGAAACACCAGAGATAGAACAACAACATAATCTGGCTAAACAGTTATATCGCCGAGCGGTGATGAGTAATTTGTTAAACCCAAAGGCACTGATCTTCTTTGTATTGTTTCTACCACAGTTTGTTTCAACTCAACTAAGCGCAAGTTCAGGTGAGCAGATGCTAGCTTTGGGCTTATTGCTCAATGTGATGGGATTACTGTTTAACCTACTGCTTGTCGCTATGGTTGGAAGCCTGGGTAAACCACTATTGAAAAATGAGAAATTCAGGGCGAATCAGAATAAGTTTATGGGCTTTATATTCTTTGCCCTCGCCATCTGGTTGTTGGCCTCCCAAGTTCAAACCATGAGCTAAGTAATATAATTGATAAACTGGCACAGCCGGTTATAGATGACTACGGGAATAAATCTCCCGTAGTCATTTCTCGTTTTTTGCCGTCATGATCCTCAGATACAACTCCCGCAAAAACAAAACCATAAGATTTTCCCAGCCGTTTTACAGAAGAGTCACCTAGAACTATTTTTTTTATTAGCGAACACTCCCTCAATATTTGGCGAGTTTGGTCGATAAAGAACATACGCTGAGGGCAGCGATGACCTCATTCCCCCCCAGCCATAGTGTTTTCGAAAGTGATAAAAGAGATGGCCAGATAAATACCTTCAAATTATTTTAATAAGCTGTATTCAAATAATTTATTTGTTAATACTTTGTTGATTTGAGGCTCGGTATTTTACTTTTATAAAGCAAGAGTTGATATGTTCACCATCATGAAGATGGCTAATGAACACTCCATTTTCTTTTGTTCTGTGACAGAAAAAATGAAGAAAAACCTGATATTAGATCGAATTTTCATTAACACTTTTACCTCAATCTTGTTCTAACAAAGCATCTATTGAAGTAAAATATTTTCAAGCTGTAGCAACAAGTAGACAAAGTGCTGCTTACTGTTAAAGCAATATAATTTGAGCCAGGATGGCCAGCCAACTATCACGCCAAATTTAGGATGATCATAATGAAAGAAGTCGCTTTCCGTTGGATAGACAAGTTTCTGGTAAATATCAAATTACAGGAGAATTTTTTAATCCTGTTTTTCTCTTCGCTGCTGGTAATGCTTATCGTTAGCCTAACTTTAATCAGTGCCGAACAAGATCAGAAAAATAAACAATTACAGCAAGAAATTCATTTGGTATCTAATCTGATATCTAAAACAGAATTAAGTCAAAATGAGCTGTCTGGTATTCTCGCTAACAGTAACCTCAAGCTTGGAAATCAGGGGGCATACGCCACTCAAGTTCCCAATACAAACGTGTCTATAAGCGCCAAACCGTTACCAGGGATTTTCTCTACCTTAGGTCTCGGCCATTACGCCATCATCCTGTTTTGTATCGGCTTTATCATCATCAGCTATTATTACATTAGATCATTTATGGGCGGTGCCCTCTTTAATATCTACGATGCTGTTAAACGTCTGGCCGATGGCGATCTCGCATCCCGCATTGCTTATGCTCCGGCGCGTAATGAATTCAACATTATTGCTCAGACGATCGATAGAGTTTCGGAACGTGAACATGTATTGGTAAAAACCACTCAGGAAGCCATCGCCCTTATTCAACAGATCAGTTCTCAGTTGCGTCAACGTAGTAATGAAAACGCCACATTAACCAGTCAACAGCAAGAACGTATCGATTCACTGGCCAGTGCAACCGAACAGATGGCCTCCTCTATTCGTGAGGTGGCGAGTCATGCCCATGATTCTTCGACTCAAACCAGTGATGCTACCCAAACCGCAACATTAGGACTATCTCAGGTAGAGTCGACTCAGAGAGCAATTAAAAAGCTGACCTCAGAAATTAATGCCGCATCCGGTGCCGTAGCAGATTTGGACTCGAGTGCCTCACAGATCGATGATGTAGTTTCCACTATTAATGCCATCTCTCAGCAGACAAACTTACTCGCACTCAATGCCGCTATCGAAGCCGCTCGAGCGGGTGAACAGGGACGAGGTTTTGCTGTTGTCGCGGATGAAGTACGCACCCTGGCCGGTCGAACACAAACTGCCACAGTAGAAATTCAGAAGATGATCGAAGCACTGCAGAGTAACAGTCAGGGCCTCATTACAGTGATGAAGCAGACGGTCGCGGAAGCCGAAACCAGTGAGTCCCTCATGGAGTCGGTGAGTAAGAACATCAGCCAAATAACGAGTCAGAACCAATATATCGCCGATCGCAGTGTTGAAATTGCCGCAGCAGCCGAAGAACAAGGCGCCGTGGCAGACAATATCGCCTCCGATGTGGATCTGGTGCGAACAGGTTCAGAAAGTGTTGCCTTAATGGTGACTCAAACAGCCAGCGAAATAGAAACCTTAAACAGCCAAGCCGATGTGCTAGAAAATCTGATGAAAGATCTCAAAGTCTAAGATCTTAACGTCTAATATTAATGTAAGCTGTCGATGTCATTCGTGACTCGACAGCTTTTTTTTCATTAAAATCAATCTTATACCAATCAGAATAAAAATTGTTCGCTCAGCGAGAATGTAGTATTTCAGAGGCAAGGCCCTCTATTGCGCCTCGGTTCTGGCATGCTCACAGTAACTCCGTGACGGTAGACTATCGGCATCGTTTAGCTGAATCACTATTAACTACTGGAGAGAAAGAGCTAATAAGTGTGACTAATCAGTATGATGTTGTACTCAACACTGAGGTCATCGAACATGTAGACGATCAAGAAGCATTGATTAATACCTGCTGCCAATGACTTAAGCCGGGTAGATTGCTGATCATGCCGACACTTAACCGCATAATAAAATCATACCTGATAGGCATATCAGCGCCGAATATCTGATGCATTACCTACCCATAGGGACTCGCGATTGGCGTTTTTTTCGTTACACCGAAAGAGATTCACGCCCCACGGTTTACGCAGTGTAAAAGCAGAAGGAATGAGCTTTAACCCTGTGGAAAATGACCAATAACGCTGACGAAAACTACCTGCTATATGCGATAAAAAGCTAATACGTTCACTCTATAAACCCAATGATTAGCACTGTAATCACTCTTGCTAGGCAACTCTTATAAACCTATTGGCATCGTTCGATTGAGTGCTTCAATTCCATTAAAATCAAGCCAGTACTGACCTAACATAGTCGATGTTCACACTTTCATAGACCCTATTATATTGTTTTCACTTTAGTTAACTGACAATGCCTCAGTCCCCATTTACACATATTAAACGGTAATCTGCTTAGTAAAAATCGGCTTATACCTTATGATTAGCGCAAACATAATGCAGATCGTAACGATAAATTAGATAGATTAGTGGCGATCTTATGCATTAAACACGTACTAAATAGCTCAGTTGAAGATGAGATCAGGAACATATATGGCAAAAGTAGAACTATTAGTAGGCACAACGCTAGGAAGTGCAGAGTATGTTGCTGATGAAATGTCGGCGCAATTGAACGATCTAGGCCATGAAACTATCGTACATTTGGCTCCTAATTTGGATGATCTGGACCCAAAATCGCTATGGTTGATCGCCTGTTCAACTCATGGAGCAGGCGATCTTCCAGACAATATAGTGCCATTTATGGACGAGATCTTAGCTAAAAAACCGGATCTGCTGACCACCCAATTTGCATTATGTGCGATTGGTGATTCGAGTTACGATACTTTTTGCCAAGGCCCCGAAAAATTAGTGGAAGCACTGGCCTTATGCGGTGCACAAGTTTTTGTGGATAAGATCCAGATCGATGTACAATACGATCCAATTCCAGAAGAACCCGCCCTAGCTTGGTTGAGCGGCTGGCAAGATCAACTTTAAGATCCTTTTCTTGATCGCTTTTACCTATTAACTTTTAAAGCACTCACAGTTTAGATCATACTTATCCACATATTAAGTCAAAAAATAACAAATATGTGGATAACCTATTATTTAGATCTGATTAACCTCTGTATTAATTCACCCTCGATCTGGTCAATGATCCACCCTGTGGATAACTAGCCGATCTATCCCCAAGCTTAGGTGAGTTTGATCGCGATCTAATAACAGGTTTGATCGCTCATTAACTCATGATTCTAATAAGGAATTCGGGTTATCCACCGAAAAAGCCGCCCTTAATAATAAACATAATAAGAGATCTATCTAAAGATCTTAAGATCTATTAAGCAGATCAGTGTTGATCAAAACAAGCAAAATTGATCGTTCACCTTAGGCAAAGCAAATGCTAAAATGATCCGCTCAGAAACAGAATTTTATCCTTTTAACAATCGAAGGCTGTCGAATGCATTTTCATGAACGGTTTGATGTAATCGTTGTTGGTGGTGGTCATGCTGGAACTGAAGCTGCGTTAGCTTCTGCCAGAATGGGTTCCAAAACACTTTTGCTAACCCACAACATAGATACCTTAGGACAGATGTCCTGTAATCCAGCTATCGGCGGCATCGGAAAGGGACACCTGGTTAAAGAAATTGATGCGCTCGGCGGAGCCATGGCAATTGCCACGGATTTTGCGGGTATTCAATTTAGAACATTAAATTCGAGCAAAGGCCCAGCAGTACGAGCAACTCGTGCTCAAGCGGATAGAGCCCTTTATCGACATAAGATCCAAGAGATTTTACAGCACCAACCCAACCTGCGTATTTTTCAACAAGCGGTAGACGATCTTGTGGTTGAAAATGAAACCGTGGTGGGTGTTGTTACCCAAATGGGTTTAGCGTTCGAAGCCCCTGCAGTCGTGTTAACGACAGGTACTTTTTTGAGTGGCAAAATCCACATAGGATTAGAAAATTACAGCGGCGGCCGAGCTGGCGATCCTCCGGCGATTGCCCTAGCTCATCGTCTGCGTGAGTTACCTATTCGAGTGGGTCGTTTAAAAACCGGAACACCACCACGCATAGACTCAAACACCATTGATTTTTCTCAAATGACAGAGCAAAAAGGTGATAATCCTTTGCCGGTTATGTCGTTTGTAGGTGACGTTAGCCAGCATCCAGCACAAGTCTCATGTCATATCACTCATACCAATGAGCGAACCCACGATATTATTCGTGCAGGACTGGATCGTAGCCCGATGTATTCAGGTGTTATCGAGGGCATTGGCCCACGTTACTGCCCTTCCATCGAAGACAAAATTAATCGTTTTGCAGATAAAGATTCGCATCAAATATTTATTGAGCCAGAGGGATTAAATACCACAGAAATTTATCCTAATGGTATTTCAACAAGCTTACCTTTTGACGTGCAACTCAACTTGGTTCGTTCGATAAAAGGGATGGAAAACGCAGATATCATGCGTCCTGGCTACGCGATCGAATATGATTATTTTGACCCACGCGATCTTAAAAATTCATTAGAAACCAAAACCATCAATGGTTTATTCTTTGCCGGACAAATTAACGGCACCACAGGCTATGAAGAAGCGGGTGCACAAGGCTTATTAGCGGGCATGAACGCATCATTGCAAGTTCAAGGCAAAGACACTTGGTGCCCTCGTCGCGACCAAGCTTACCTTGGCGTGTTGGTTGACGATCTGTCGACATTAGGCACTAAAGAACCTTATCGCATGTTCACTAGCCGTGCGGAATACCGCTTGCTGCTACGTGAAGACAATGCTGATATTCGTTTAACCGAAAAAGGTCGTGAACTTGGTTTAGTTGACGACAATCGTTGGGCGCTATTTAGTGAAAAAGTGGAATCGATCGAAACTGAACTACAGCGTTTACGTGGCCAGTGGATCCACCCCAAATCACCGCTTGTTGATGTGTTAAATCCACATCTAAAAACCCCGATTGCACGCGAAGCCACGTTTGAAGATCTACTGCGTCGTCCAGAGCTAGATTACCCAACATTGATGTCAATTGACGGATTTGGTCCAGGTATTGAAGATCAACGTGCTGCTGAACAGGTACAGATCCAAGTTAAGTATTCTGGTTACATTCAGCGACAGCAAGACGAGATTGATAAAGCGATCCGTAACGAAACGACTGGGTTGCCGCTGGATCTTGATTATCAAGAGATCCCAGGCTTGTCTAACGAGGTCATTGCAAAGATGAATGAGTACAAACCTGAAACGGTTGGTCAAGCCTCGCGTATCCCTGGCATGACGCCAGCTGCAATCTCAATATTATTAGTTCATTTGAAAAAACGCGGTTTACTGAGAAAAAGCGCCTAAATAACCTTGTTATGCACGATGAAAGGAAGCTTTGAGGCTTCCTTTCATCTTTTTTGCGCTTCATCATACCGATGAATATCTGATTTAAATTGTTTTGAGGACACTACCAGTGTTATTTGCCCAGTTAAACGAATACATGGCTGAAGTTGGCCTAGAGGCTACCGAGCAGCAAAAAAAGCAACTTGTTGACTTTGTTAGCATGCTCAATAAATGGAATAAGGCATTTAACCTAACTTCTGTACGTGATCCGGAGCAGATGCTCATTCGACATATCATGGACAGCTTAGTGGTTTCGCCACACCTGCAAGGATCGCGTTTTATTGATGTCGGTACCGGCCCGGGTTTACCGGGGATCCCGTTGGCGATCTTAAATCCTGATAAAGAATTTGTATTGCTTGATAGTTTAGGCAAACGCATTCGTTTTCAAAAGCAGGTTCAATTTGAACTTGGGATCAACAATATTTCATCGATTGAGAGTCGGGTAGAAGCGTATCAACCTGAAGAGTTATTTGATGGTGTATTGAGCCGTGCATTTGCCTCGATTCAAGACATGTTGCAATGGTGCCACCATTTGCCAAAAGCTGACGGCTGTTTTTATGCGTTAAAGGGCCAGCTAAGTCAGGATGAGTTGGCAAACTTGCCAGCAGGATTTACTGTTGCTGACACCATCGAACTTGTTGTTCCTAAGCTTGATGAGCAGCGTCATTTGCTGCGTGTAGTGAAGGTTAGTTAATCTAAGCTGCATCTCTAAACTGGAAATATACTCGCTTGATGTCGTGGTTTAGACCATCTTTAACGATGGTTTTTTGAACCATTAGCGATAAAACGTACTGAACGGTTGCAATCTTTCAGCGCTTCAAGCAATTATATAAAATATGCGCATTAATTCCCCCTCATTTTTTTTAGACAGCCAATGAGAGAGGACCGGAATACAATAACAGTGACTTACAGGGTGATATTGTGGGTAAAGTGATTGCCGTAGCCAACCAAAAAGGTGGCGTCGGAAAGACAACAACTTGTGTTAATTTAGCGGCTTCTCTAGCTGCAACTAAACGTCGTGTGCTGCTGATCGATCTCGATCCGCAAGGTAACGCAACCATGGGCAGTGGTATCGATAAATATACCGTCGAAAACACCGCCTATGAATTATTGGTTGAAGAGAAGTCATTCGAAGAAGTTGTTTGCCGAAACACTAGCGGAAAATATGATCTTATTGCAGGCAATGGCGATGTCACTGCCGCTGAAATTAAGCTGATGGAGTTTTTCGCCAGAGAAGTTCGCTTGCGTAATGCTATTGCGCCGATTAAAGATGATTACGATTATATCTTTATCGACTGCCCGCCTTCACTCAACATGCTGACCGTTAATGCCATGTCTGCGGCTGATTCTGTATTGGTCCCTATGCAGTGTGAGTATTACGCATTAGAAGGCTTAACCGCGTTGATGGATACCATCACTAAGTTAGGCTCTATGGTAAACAATGGTTTGCACATCGAAGGGATTTTACGGACCATGTACGATCCTCGTAACCGTTTGTCTAACGATGTATCCGATCAACTAAAACAGCATTTTGGTGATAAAGTTTATCGCACTGTGATCCCAAGAAATGTGCGTCTAGCTGAAGCGCCTAGTTTTGGTGCCCCAGCAATGTATTACGATAAATCGAGCGCAGGAGCAAAAGCCTATCTCGCATTGGCTGGTGAAATTATTCGCCGAGCAGAGCAATTGGAACTGGCTGAGCAGGATTAAGGAAGAGAAATGACAGTGAAGAAAAGAGGTTTAGGCAAAGGGCTTGATGCTTTATTGAGTACTAGCCATGCCGCCAGCAAGCGACTTGAACCTAAAACGTTTGAAGGTGAGCAAGATATTAAAAATAATGATCTGATCACCTTAGACATTGATAGGCTTCAACCTGGCAAGTATCAGCCTCGAAAAGACATGTCGGCCGAAGCGCTTGAAGAACTTGCTGAGTCAATTCGTGCTCAAGGGATTATCCAACCGATTGTGGTACGCAAAGTCTCTGTTGAAAACTTTGAAATTATAGCGGGTGAACGTCGCTGGCGCGCTTCGCAGCTTGCTGGGCTGGCAAAGATACCCTGTATTGTTAAACAAGTCGCTGACGAAGCTGCAGTCGCGATAGCCTTGATTGAAAATATTCAACGTGAAGATTTGAATGCGATGGAAGAAGCTATTGCATTAAATCGTTTGATTGAAGAGTTCAATCTTACACATCAACAAATTGCTGATGCTGTAGGAAAGTCACGTGCCACAGTATCCAATTTACTGCGTTTAAACGGTCTCAATGAGCATGTTAAGCGTATGTTGGAGTATGGCGATATTGATATGGGCCATGGTCGTGCTTTGTTAGCTATTGAAGGTGACGAGCAGACAAATTTGGCTCGATTAGTCGTTTCTAAAGAATTGACTGTTCGCGAAACCGAACGATTAGTTAACCAAACCTTAAATCAAACTGAAATCGTCGAAAAAGCACCTAAAGATCACGATGTAGTCCGTCTAGAGAGCCAATTAATTGAAAGACTAGGTGCCAAGGTTTCTCTTACCCATAATAAGAAAGGTAAAGGGAAAATGGTAATTAACTATCAAAATTTGGCTGAATTAGAGGGTATTATCAGTAAAATCCGCTAAAAAACCGACGTTACGACAATATTATGTAATTTTGTGACATCTGTTAATCCTCCACTTTTAGACTTTTGGCGTAGATCACGCTAAAAGTCTCCTTTTTCTAACGGTTAAACTTGCTTTGAAACACTGAAACGGTATACTTTCGCAAGCTTTTTGTACCTCGGGTTTATACGGATATATGTCGTCCGGTCATCGAAACAGGAAGTTATAATGCGGAGAAGATAAATTGAGCAAGGTTTTAGCACGTCGTGGCCGTTGGTCAGCCTATAAATTAGTTTTGATACAGGCGGCGGTGGCTGGAAGTGTTTCTGTTTTCTTTTTCGCCATGTGGGGAGCTCAGTATGGTATATCTGCATTAGCAGGTGGTGCTATTGCTGTACTCCCTAATTTTGTATTCGCAACCCTCGCTTTTTCCCATACGGGAGCAAGCTCCGCAGCTAAAGTTGTTAAGACTTTTTACTGGGGGGAAGCGGTAAAGATGCTGTTAACCATAGCAATGTTTTCGTTTGTGTTTATCAATATAGAAATTGGTTTTATGCCTCTTTTTGTATGTTACACCCTGGCGTTAGTGATGCATTGGACAGCTCCTTTATATTTCAAGCAAAGTTAAGTGGGATGAATCATGGCTGCAACTGGTGAAGCGTTAACACCGCAGGGCTATATCCAGCACCACCTTACCAACCTAAGTGTTGGCGAAGGCTTCTGGACATGGCACATTGATTCATTGTTCTTTTCGGTTGGGCTTGGTGTTTTGTTCTTGTGGCTATTCCGTAGCGTTGGCAAGAAAGCAACTACCGGTGTTCCCGGCAAACTTCAGTGTTTTGTCGAGATGATAGTTGAGTTCGTTGACAGTAGCGTTAAGGAAACCTTCCATGGCCGCAATCCTGTTATTGCTCCGTTGGCATTAACGATTTTTGTATGGGTATTCATGATGAACTTCATGGATATGGTTCCAGTTGACTGGATCCCATCACTAGCACTTGCTGCTGGTATCCCTTACATGAAAGTTGTACCAACGACTGACTTAAACATTACCTTTAGTATGGCTTTAGGTGTGTTTGTGCTGATTATTTATTACAGCATTAAGGTCAAGGGTATTTCAGGATTTGTTAAAGAACTGACCATGCAGCCTTTTAACCATTGGGCAATGATACCCGTCAACTTTCTGCTAGAAACAGTTACTTTGATCGCTAAGCCAATTTCATTGGCACTGCGTTTGTTTGGTAACTTGTATGCGGGTGAGTTGATTTTCATCCTTATTGCGTTGATGTACGGTGCTAACTGGGCATTATCTACTCTAGGTGTAACATTACAGCTAGGTTGGTTAATTTTCCATATTATGGTTATCACTTTACAGGCGTTTATCTTCATGATGTTGACCGTTGTTTACTTAAGCATGGCGCATGAAGATCATTAAGGAAAGCTGTAAATTTTTAAACTAAATCATTAATAACAACGATTTAGAATATTGGAGATAGAGATGGAAACTGTATTAGGCATGACAGCTATTGCTGTTGCTCTGTTGATTGGTATGGGTGCATTAGGTACTGCTATCGGTTTCGGCCTACTAGGTGGTAAGTTCTTGGAAGGCGCTGCGCGTCAACCAGAAATGGCTCCTATGCTACAAGTTAAAATGTTCATCGTAGCGGGTCTTTTAGACGCCGTAACTATGATCGGTGTTGGTATAGCATTATTTATGCTCTTTACTAACCCTCTTGGTGCAATGCTTTAATAAACGCTTCTGTCTTTAAACTTAATAGGAGGCTGTTGTGAATATCAACGCTACCCTACTCGGTCAGACGGTTGCCTTTTTACTCTTCGTGTGGTTTTGCATGAAGTTTGTTTGGCCTCCTTTGATGAATGCCATCGAAGAACGTCAAAAAAGGATTGCCGACGGTTTAGCTGATGCTGACCGTGCCGTGAAAGACCTTGAGTTGGCACAGGCGAAAGCCACTGATCAACTCAAAGATGCAAAAGCGACTGCTAACGAAATTATTGAGCAAGCTAATAAGCGTAAAGCTCAAATCGTTGATGAAGCTAAAGCCGAAGCTGATACTGAGCGCGCTAAGATTATCGCGCAAGGTTATGCAGAAATTGAAGCTGAACGTAATCGCGTAAAAGAAGACCTGCGTAAGCAAGTCGCTGTACTGGCTATTGCCGGCGCTGAAAAAATTCTTGAACGTTCGATTGATGAAGCCGCCCACAGTGACATAGTTAATAAACTTGTTGCTGAACTTTAAATAAGGAGTTGGAGTTATGGCTGAACAAACCACCATCGCTCGTCCTTACGCAAAGGCAGCTTTTGAATTTGCTCTTGAAAAAGATGCAATAGAGAATTGGGCAGAAATGCTTAATTTTGCCGCACAAGTTAGTGAAAACGAAACTATGCAGACTCTATTGGCTGGCTCTTTAGCCAGTAACCAGCTTGCAGAACTCTTTATTGGAGTTTGTGGTGAGCAGGTCAATGAGCAAGCTCATAATCTGTTAAAGGTAATGGCTGAAAACGGTCGTTTAGTAGTGCTACCAGCTGTTGCTCAACTATTTGTTGAGATGCAACATGAGCATGCGAAAGAAGTTGAAGCGTTCGTCGTTTCAGCTACAGAGCTAACCTCTGAGCAACAACAGGCCATGAGCGCTTCTTTAGAGAAACGTCTAGCACGCAAAGTTAAGCTGAATTGCAGCATAGATGCCAGCCTTATTGCTGGCGTAATTATCACGGCAGGAGACTTAGTCATTGATGGCTCGGTCCGCGGAAAAATTTCGCGTCTGTCTGATACGCTGCAGTCGTAATTGGGAGTTTGAGCATGCAACTGAATTCCACTGAAATCAGCGATCTGATTAAACAGCGGATCGAGCAGTTCGAAGTCGTTAGTGAAGCTCGCAACGAAGGTACAATCGTTGCAGTAAGTGACGGCATCATCCGCATCCACGGCCTAGCCGATGTGATGCAAGGTGAAATGATCGAGCTGCCTGGTAACCGTTTCGCAATCGCGTTGAACTTAGAACGCGATTCTGTCGGTGCCGTAGTAATGGGTCCTTATGCCACTTTGGCAGAAGGCGATAAAGTTAAAACAACTGGTCGTATTTTGGAAGTCCCAGTTGGCCGTGGTCTATTAGGCCGCGTAGTCAACACATTGGGTGAGCCAATCGACGGAAAAGGACCTATCGACAACGATGGTTTCTCTCCTGTTGAAGTTATCGCACCAGGTGTTATTGAACGTCAGTCAGTAGACCAACCAGTGCAAACTGGTTATAAAGCCGTTGACTCTATGATCCCAATCGGTCGTGGACAACGTGAATTAATTATTGGTGACCGTCAGATCGGTAAAACCGCTCTAGCGATCGATTCAATCATTAATCAAAAAAATACTGGCATTAAGTGTGTATACGTAGCTGTAGGCCAAAAGGCTTCTACAATTGCTAACGTGGTACGCAAGCTAGAAGAACATGGCGCTTTGGCGAACACCATTGTTGTTGTTGCTACAGCTTCTGAAGCTGCTGCTCTACAATATTTGGCTCCATACTCTGGTTGTTCAATGGGTGAGTATTTCCGCGACCGCGGTGAAGATGCACTTATTGTCTATGATGATCTTTCTAAGCAAGCAGTTGCTTACCGTCAGATCTCATTGCTACTTAAGCGTCCACCAGGACGTGAAGCATACCCAGGTGATGTATTCTATCTTCACTCTCGTCTGTTAGAACGTGCTTCACGTGTTAACGCTGAGTATGTTGAGAAGTTCACTAAAGGCGAAGTTAAAGGCCAAACTGGTTCTTTGACAGCATTGCCGATTATCGAAACTCAAGCGGGTGACGTATCTGCATTCGTACCGACTAACGTAATTTCGATTACTGATGGTCAGATCTTCCTTGAAACAGACCTATTTAACTCTGGACTACGTCCTGCTGTTAACCCTGGTATTTCTGTTTCTCGTGTAGGTGGTGCGGCTCAGACTAAGATCATCAAGAAACTGTCAGGCGGTATTCGTAGCGCACTTGCACAGTATCGAGAGCTTGCAGCGTTCTCACAGTTTGCATCTGACTTAGATGATGCAACACGTGCTCAGCTTGAGCATGGTGAGCGTGTTACTGAACTTATGAAGCAAAAGCAATATGCCCCTATGAGTATCGCTGATCAGTCTGTGTCTATTTTCGCAGCTGAAAAAGGTTACTTAAAGAGCGTTGAGCTTAATAAGATTGGTGATTTCGAAGCGTCTTTGCTCTCTTTCATGAACAGCGAACATGCTGACCTTATGAAGACCATTAACGATACTGGCAACTATAATGCCGATATCGAAGGTGAGTTAAAGGCTAGCTTGGACAAGTTCGTCGAAACCCAAACCTGGTAATCGAAAGAGGTGTCGTAAGGCACCTCAGGTCCAGATTGGAGAGTTAAGATGGCCAACGCTAAAGAGATTAAAACCAAGATCGCGAGTGTTCAAAACACTCAGAAGATCACGTCTGCTATGGAAATGGTTGCCGCCAGCAAAATGCGCAGAGCGCAGGAACGCATGGCCGCAAGCCGTCCATATGCAGAAAATATGCGTAAGGTGATCGGTCACGTAGCGCAAGGTTCTCTCGAGTATAAACACCCCTATCTAGAGGTGAGAGAGGCTAAGCGTGTTGGTTACATTGTGGTGTCAACCGACCGTGGTCTTTGTGGTGGTCTGAACGTTAACCTTTTCAAAAAGGTTGTCGCAGACGTGAAGAAGCAACGTGCAGCTGGTGTAGAAGTTGAATTCTGCCCAATCGGCGCTCGTAGCGTACAGTTCTTCACTAATTTTGGCGGAATAGTACCTGCTCATGCATCTGGTTTAGGCGACGCTCCAAAGCTCGCTGACCTGATCGGAACAGTACGTGTGATGCTAGAAGAATACAACGAAGGCAAGCTGGACCGTTTGTATGTGGTATTTAACAAATTCGTTAATACTATGTCCCAAACGCCGGTGATCGAGCAGCTGCTACCTTTGCCAAAGTCAGAAGAGGATGAGATTTCTCATCATTGGGACTACCTATACGAGCCAGATCCAAAAGAACTTTTGGATACTTTATTGGTTCGTTATGTGGAGTCGCAAGTTTACCAAGGTGTTGTTGAGAATATTGCGTCTGAACAAGCAGCCCGTATGGTTGCTATGAAGTCTGCAACCGACAATGCTGGTGATCTTATTAGTGACTTGCAGTTAGTTTACAACAAGGCTCGTCAGGCTGCGATTACGCAAGAACTGTCGGAAATTGTTGCTGGCGCTGCAGCCGTTTAGGCTAGGTAACGAATACAAGTTTTAGAGGATTTATCATGAGCACAGGTACTGTTGTCCAAGTCATTGGCGCGGTTGTGGACGTTGAGTTTCCACAAGATGCCGTACCTCAGATATATGACGCTCTAAAGATCGAAAGTGAAGGCTTGGTGCTGGAAGTTCAGCAACAACTTGGTGGTGGTGTAGTTCGTACCATCGCTATGGGTACTTCAGATGGTCTGCGTCGTGGTCTTGAGGTCGTAAACTCTGGTTCACCAATTTCTGTTCCGGTTGGGGATAAAACCCTTGGCCGTATTATGAATGTATTGGGCGAGCCTATTGATGAATGTGGTGAAATCGGTGAAGAAGATCGCTATGTGATCCACCGTGAAGCTCCTTCATACGAAGATCAATCAAGCTCTACTGAACTTTTAGAGACGGGTATCAAGGTTATTGACCTTGTTTGTCCGTTTGCTAAAGGTGGTAAAGTTGGCTTGTTTGGTGGTGCTGGTGTAGGTAAGACCGTCAACATGATGGAACTTATTAACAACATCGCTAAAGCACACTCAGGTTTATCAGTTTTCGCTGGTGTAGGTGAGCGTACTCGTGAGGGTAACGATTTCTACTACGAGATGAAAGATTCTGGTGTTCTCGACAAAGTGGCCATGGTTTATGGTCAGATGAACGAGCCTCCAGGAAACCGTCTACGTGTGGCACTTACTGGTCTGACTATGGCCGAAAGATTCCGTGACGAAGGAAAAGATGTTCTTTTCTTTGTTGATAACATCTATCGTTACACCTTGGCAGGTACTGAAGTATCTGCACTGCTAGGCCGTATGCCATCAGCAGTAGGTTACCAGCCAACATTGGCTGAAGAGATGGGTGTACTTCAGGAGCGTATTACATCGACTAAAACAGGGTCTATTACCTCTGTTCAAGCCGTTTACGTACCTGCGGATGATTTAACGGATCCATCACCAGCAACAACCTTCGCTCACTTAGATGCGACTGTTGTATTGTCACGTAATATCGCTTCTATGGGTATTTACCCAGCGGTTGACCCATTGGACTCGACTTCACGTCAATTAGATCCTTTGGTTGTTGGTCAAGAGCATTATGATGTTGCTAACGGTGTGCAGACTGTACTTCAGCGCTATAAAGAGCTGAAAGATATTATTGCGATTCTTGGTATGGATGAATTATCTGATGAAGATAAGACAACCGTATCTCGTGCTCGTAAGATTGAAAAATATCTTTCTCAGCCTTTCTTCGTAGCTGAAGTATTCACTGGTTCTCCAGGTAAGTACGTTTCTCTTAAAGACACTATTCGTGGCTTTAAGGGCATTCTAGCGGGTGAGTTTGACAGCCTTCCAGAGCAAGCGTTCTACATGGTTGGTTCAATCGACGAAGCCGTTGAGAAAGCTAACAAAAAATAACTGAGTATTCTGTACTGATGTGAAAACATTGGTGCAGAACACTAGTTTAAGGAGAACTGATGGCAGCCATGACAGTACAACTTGATATAGTAAGTGCAGAAAGTAGCATCTATTCTGGCCTTGTAGCACATCTACAAGTGACTGGTTCAGAAGGTGATCTAGGCGTTATGCCTGGTCACGCGCCACTACTGACACATATCAAACCTGGCATGGCACGCATCGTCAAGCAAGATGGGAAAGAAGAGGTGTTTTATCTTTCGGGTGGTATCCTGGAAGTTCAACCTTTTTCTGTTTCAGTATTGGCTGACGTGGTATTGCGTGCCGATGAAATTGACGAAAAGGCTGCTGAAGAAGCCAAGCGTCGTGCAGAATCTGCTATGGCAGATGCTGGCGCTGACTTCAACTATGCAGCCGCTGCGATTGAACTAGCTCAGGCTATGGCTCAATTGCGCGTTGTTGAAACCATCAAGAAAAACATTGCCAGATAAGGTTATTGTTTGATGAAAAAAGGCGCCTAAGGGCGCCTTTTTTGTTTTTAAAAAAGGTTAAAAGCAGGCTCTAGGAAAAGCTAATAAAGGTCCTAGGAAAGCCAGTCTAGAAGCAGGATGAGAGCCGATAAAGCAAAAAAGATAAAGCATAAAAAGTTAATTGGTAACTTGAATTAGGTTTATGCGCCGCTATTCTTCCTACCTAGCACCTAAGAAGCACTAATACTCAAGCCTAGAACCTAGTGGAAGAACGTGATCTAAGTAAAACCCTCTCTCCTGTTTGAATGCTACCCTCTGGTGATTATTTAATGCTAGAGAATCTATCTATGCAACACGTTCTTATCATCGTCAATGATGCCCCTTATGGTTCAGAGAAGCTTTTTAACGCACTGCGTTTGGCGATACAACTCAATGAGCAAGAGAGTCCAACTGCGAAGGTGAGTCTGTTTTTGTTATCAGATGCTATTACAGCAGTACTGCCAAAACAGAATCCAGCCGAAGGTTATAACATTCAGCAAATGCTTGAGATTATCATTGCACAAAAAACGGAAGTTAAATTTTGTGGTTCATGTATGCATGCTCGTGGATTAACTGAATTAACGGTGATTGATGGCTGTGAAGTGGCGACTATGGATGATCTTGCTCAATGGGTGTTAATGGCTGACAAAACGCTGACCTTTTAATCGTTGCAGTCTTTACGGTAGAGTCGCTTTTAGCGGGCATTTAGCTTAAAATTAGCGTTCCAAATTTTTTTAAACAAGCATCAGCTCAAGGATTTAGTAATGGCACTGAATGTCGTGATTTTGGCCGCAGGCAAGGGAACCCGCATGCGCTCAGATCTTCCCAAAGTTCTTCACCCAATTGCTCATAAGAGTATGGTTCAACATGTGATTGATACCGCTCATGACGTTGGCAGTGACGCTATTCAGCTTGTTTATGGCTATGGTGCGGATAAGCTACAAGCTAAGCTTGGCGAACAACAACTTAATTGGATTTTACAAGCTGAGCAATTGGGTACTGGTCACGCTGTGGCACAGGCCAATGACAATATAGCTGATGATGACACTGTGTTAATCCTTTACGGTGACGTGCCATTAATACAAGCCGCTACGCTTGATTCCTTGCTCGCAGCGCGAGAAGACGGTGGTCTAGCTATTCTGACCGTTAACCTACCCAATCCAATGGGATATGGTCGCATCGTACGCGAAGCAGATAAAGTGGTTGGCATTATTGAGCAGAAAGATGCTACTACAGAACAGTTAGCTATCAATGAGATCAATACCGGCATTATGGCAGCTCCCGGTAAGCAACTTAAATCTTGGTTGAGCCAATTGTCATCAGACAATGCACAGGGTGAATACTATCTCACTGATATTGTTGCTATGGCACATAAAGACGGCGTGGCAATTACGACCGCTCAGCCTGAATCTGCGGTAGAAGTTGAAGGCGCTAATAACCGCGTGCAGTTGGCACAACTAGAACGTGCTTACCAAGTACGTGCTGCTGAAAAACTCATGCTTGAAGGCGCTAACCTGCGTGATCCTGCCCGCATTGATATCCGTGGTGATGTTACTGTTGGTATGGATGTGATGATTGATATCAACGTGATTATCGAAGGCAAAGTGATTATTGGGAATAACGTCACTATTGGTGCTGGTGCCATTCTTATTGATTGTGAAATTAGTGATAATGCGGTTATTAAACCTTATTCTATTATCGAGAATGCCAAAGTAGGTGTTAGTGCTAGTGCGGGGCCTTTTGCTCGTTTACGCCCAGGTGCTGAACTAAAAGAAGATGCCCATGTAGGTAACTTCGTGGAGATCAAGAAAGCCGTATTAGGTAAAGGGTCTAAAGCGGGTCACTTAGCTTATATCGGTGATGCGCAGATAGGCAGTGGTGTCAATATTGGTGCAGGTACCATTACTTGTAATTATGATGGCGCTAATAAGTTCTTAACGGTTATCGAAGATAACGTCTTTGTTGGCAGCGATACCCAACTTATTGCACCGGTGACGATTGGTAAAGGCGCGACACTGGGTGCTGGTTCTACCATTACCAAAGATGTTGCTGCTGATGAGCTTGTTATCACCCGTGTTAAGCAGCGTCATATATCGGGTTGGGCACGACCGGTAAAACGCTCGAAGAAGTAACTAAACATCTCCTGCCAAAAAGCGACCTTTATGGTCGCTTTTTACTTAGCATCTGCATCCTAAAATCCTCTTTACTTCGTTATACGCTATAGGTCTCTCCACTTAGACATTGGTTTAAGCCTCTGTAACGCTTAGTTACTTATGTTGTGCACTCTATCTTTCCCTGATTGTTTTTCGACCTTCGCTTGATGAGTGTCACTTATTTTTGTAAAGGAGCGTAAATAAACTTAAATAAAAACAATTCTCATTTATATTACGCCCAATTATTACATTTAGGTTTCATTTTTGGGGTTGGCTATGTCTTTTCAGACGTCTTTTAAGTTTTCTCGTATCGGTCTTGCCGTTGTTGCTGCTTTAGCATCATCAACGACTTTTGCTGAAGAAGTTACAGCAGAATCTAACGTTGCTGTAGAGAGTAACATCGAGCGTATTACGGTTACTGGACGTAGTTTTAACGACTATAAAGTGGGCTCATCTTCAGGCGCAATGCGTGGTGATATCGATATTCTTGACACTCCGCAATCGGTAACCGTTATTCCAGATTTTGTTACCGATGAGCAGTTAGCGACTAATTTAGGTGAAGTACTGGTTAACGATTCTAGTGTGACGGGAGGCAGTGAAAAGTGGAACCGCCAAGTATTTAGCATCCGTGGTTTTGAGTTGTCGTCAGGTTCAGGTTATTTGATCAACGGTCAACAGCAATGGTCTCACTACGTACAGCCTATTGAAACCTTGCAACAAGTTGAAGTGTTGAAAGGCCCTTCAAGTATGCTCTATGGTCAATCTGGCCCTGGTGGTTTGATCAATATGGTTAGCAAAAAGCCGACATATGACACTATGCTAGATATTGGTTTTGATACTGATGAACATGGTTCTACCCGTTTTCAGCTTGATGCCGGTGGTAGCTTGAATGAATCAGAAACGATTCGCTATCGCACCGTGCTTGTTAAGCAAGACACGCAATACTGGCGTGAATACCAAGATGGCACTAATCAGGAACGTGATCGTTGGTTAGGCTATCTAAACCTTGAGTTTGATATCACTGATGATTTACTACTGTCAGTTAAGTATGACCATACTCAAGACAAGACTGGCATCGACCGTGGTGGTTGGTTAGATAGCAGCGGGGATTTGATTGGTGGCAGTGACATTATTTGGGATCAGCCGTGGGCGTTCACCGATAATACCATCTCTAATATGGGGGCTGACTTAACTTACCATCTAAGTGATGAGTGGCAAGTTAAAGCGGGCTTTAACGATCAACAGTTTAATCGTCAGCGTTTAGATTCTTCACCTCAGTATTCTGAAACAGCAATGACTGACGGATACAATATTAAGCCATTCGATCGCTATGATGATTGGCAGCATAAAACGGGTTATATCGATTTCACTGGTAATTTATACACTGGTGATGTTGAGCATCAATTACTTATTGGTGCCAACATGCTTGATTACTATTATGGTCAGTTAAAAGAAAGCTACGTATCAGCGGATCCAAAAGATAAAAATATGATCCCTGTAGTGCCAGGTCAGCCGTTACCTAAGCCTGATCTTGATTATAATCGCGATGAAACGTTATACGAGAGTAGCTATAAGCATTATGGTTTCTATGTTCAAGATCTCGTGACGATTAACGATGAATGGCAAGTCCTTGCTGGTGTGCGTTATGACGAACAAAAGAAAGATGGCGACGGTGGTAACAGTTACGCCGTTTCACCAAAGTTTGGTGTTATCTATTCACCCGCTGAAAATGGCAGTATCTATGTAAACTACTCTAAGAGCTTCACTCCACAAGGGATTGTGAACAATGAAGATGATGTTAACAATCGTATGAACCTTGACCCAGAGTATGGCGAGCAATACGAGATCGGCACCAAGTGGGAACTGTTTGATGGCAGCTTGCTATTAACCGGTGCCATATTTGATATTACCGTTTCAAACGTTACCGTGCAGCAAGAGCTAGAAACGCCAGATGAAGATGGCAATATCTACAAAACGACTCAACAAGGTGAGCAACGCCATAAAGGTTTTGAAATGGGTGCTCAAGGTCAAGTGAGTGAGAAGTGGTTTATGACCGGCTCAATGATGTATCTTGATGCTGAATATATAACTAGCGCAAATGATCGAGATAGCTTAGATGGTTTGACACCTGTTGATGCACCAGAGTGGTCTGCCAACGTATGGACGCGTTATGAGATGACAGAAGCACTAGCACTTAACTTTGGTGCTATCTATGTGGGTGAGCGTTTTGCTAATACCAGCAATACCATCAGTAAAGACGGTTATGTTCGTTTCGATATGGGCGCGGCATATACCATGGATATAATGGGTAGCGATGTCAGTGTTCGTATGAACGTGAAAAATCTATTCGATGTTGATTATCTAGCGGGTGGTACTAACACTGATGTCACAGTGGGTGAAGGTCGTAACTTTAGCTTGGCATTAGAAGCTAAGTTCTAAGCTCTTTTATAACAAAAAGCTCCTATCGAAAGATAGGGGCTTTTTTTTGACTAAAATTCAGCTTATATAGGTTTTATAAGTTTCAAAACTGGCTTTTAAGTTTCGTTTGTCTATAATCCACCTTTCGAAACGAAACTTAAATGCTAAATTATGAATAAACGTAACACTCAACAACGACGTCACAGCATTATTAGCCTGCTTAATGAGCAAGGCGAGGTGAGTGTTGAAGAGTTATCCTTACGTTTTGAAACTTCTGAAGTCACCATTCGTAAAGATCTCGGCACGTTAGAAAAGACAGGCCTCTTGCTTCGGCGTTATGGCGGCGCGGTAGCCGTACCTGATGAAGTGACTCAGCAATTTAGTGCCAAAATCGCACCGAATAAGCTATCTATCGCTAGGGTTGCAGCTGAACTGATAAGAGATCATAACCGCATTATCATCGATAGCGGCAGTACAACTTCAGGCTTAATTGCGCAGTTAAATGCTAAGCGTGGATTGTTAGTCATGACTAACTCTCTCACTCTGGCCAATGCGATACATGATCTCGAGAATGAGCCTACGCTATTAATGACTGGCGGGACTTGGGATCCGCATTCGGAATCATTTCAAGGCCAAATAGCGGAACAGGTTTTACGCTCCTATAATTTTGACCAACTGTTCATTGGAGCCGATGGTATTGACCTTGAACGTGGCACAACCACTTTCAATGAGTTAACCGGCCTGAGTAAGGTGATGGCTGAAGTCTCACGCGAAGTGATCGTGATGCTCGAATCTGAAAAACTGGGTCGACGTATCCCAAATTTAGAACTGCCTTGGAGCAATATTAGTGTGCTTGTATCTGATGACAAGCTACCTACTGAGGCGGTTGAGAGTATTTCAAAGCATGGGGTGCGAGTCATTCTTGCGCCGTATGTGGGGTAACTGAGGTTATCCATTTTTAAATTCAATTTTTAGTTTTTAATCTCAAATTAACTCTTCGTTAGAGAGTCTAGGTAATCAAAATGTGTGGAATAGTTGGCGCAGTAGCGCAAAGGGATGTTGCAGAAATTCTAGTTGAAGGATTAAGACGACTTGAATACCGCGGTTATGACTCAGCAGGTGTTGCTGTACTTCATAATGGTGAATTAAGCCGTACTCGTCGAGTAGGTAAAGTGCAGGAATTATCATCAGCACTAGAAGAGCAGCCGCTGACTGGCGGTACTGGTATTGCTCATACGCGCTGGGCTACTCATGGTGAGCCGAGTGAACGTAATGCGCATCCACATGAGTCAGAAGGTGATATTGCCGTGGTCCATAACGGTATTATCGAAAATCACAATAAACTGCGCGTCATGCTTAAAGGCTTAGGTTATACCTTTGCATCTGACACCGACACCGAAGTTATTTGTCACTTGGTTCATCATGAACTTAAAACTCATGACACTTTACTTGCAGCGGTTCAAGTAACAGTTAAACAGTTAGAAGGCGCTTACGGTACTGTGGTTATCGACCGCCGTGACAGCCAGCGCATGGTTGTGGCACGCAGTGGCAGCCCATTGGTTATTGGTTATGGCTTAGGCGAAAACTTTGTCGCTTCTGATCAGCTAGCGTTACTGCCTGTTACTCGCTCGTTTGCGTTCCTTGAAGAGGGTGATGTTGCTGAAGTGACTCGTCGTGAAGTTAATATCTTTGATATTGATGGCAACGCCGTTGAGCGTGAAATGAAAGAGTCTGAAGTTACCCATGATGCGGGTGATAAAGGTGAATATCGTCATTACATGCTAAAAGAGATCTATGAGCAGCCAACAGCAATTGCCCATACGCTTGAAGGCCGCATTGCAGGTGGTAAAGTTCTAGATTCAGCATTTGGTGAAAATGCCGCTGAATTCTTAAAAGATATTAAGCACGTACAGATCATCGCCTGTGGTACCAGCTACCATGCGGGTATGGCGGCGCGTTATTGGTTAGAAGATTGGGCGGGCGTTTCTTGTAACGTCGAAATTGCTTCTGAATTCCGTTACCGTAAATCGCATTTGTTCCCGAATAGTTTATTAGTGACTATTTCACAGTCTGGTGAAACCGCTGACACATTAGCGGCAATGCGTTTAGCCAAAGAGATGGGCTACAAAGCCACACTGACTATCTGTAATGCAGCCGGTTCATCGTTAGTACGTGAGTCCGATATGGCTTACATGATGAAAGCGGGCGTTGAAATTGGTGTTGCATCCACTAAAGCGTTTACGGTGCAGCTCGCAGGATTGTTAATGCTAACCACCGTGATTGGCCGCCATAATGGTATGTCAGCAGAGATGGAAGCTAATATTACGCAAAGCTTGCAATCGATGCCGGCTAAAGTCGAACAAGCATTAAGTTTAGATGATGCGATTGCGGAACTGGCTGAAGATTTTGCAGATAAGCACCATGCACTATTCTTAGGTCGCGGCGATCAATACCCGATTGCGATGGAAGGTGCGCTAAAGCTGAAAGAGATCTCTTATATTCACGCTGAAGCGTATGCATCGGGTGAACTTAAACATGGTCCTCTTGCGCTGATTGATGCTGATATGCCCGTTATCGTCGTTGCACCTAACAACGAGCTACTTGAAAAGCTAAAGTCTAACGTTGAAGAGGTCCGTGCTCGTGGCGGTTTAATGTATGTCTTTGCCGATAAAGACGCTGAGTTTGAGTCAGACGATACTATGAAGGTGATCCCTGTGCCTCATTGTGATGAGTTTATGGCACCGCTTATCTACACTATTCCTTTGCAGTTATTGTCATATCATGTGGCATTGATCAAAGGGACTGACGTTGACCAGCCGCGTAACTTGGCTAAGTCCGTCACCGTAGAGTAAGCCCGATTAAATACTCATAAACAAAAAAAGCCTCCTAAATTTAGGAGGCTTTTTTAATGCAGATAAAAACGCTTTGAACTACTTCTCAGCAGCTCCTTTCTCTTTTGCTATTTTTATATCGAAATTATCCAGCAGTAACAAGGTATCAGCGATTGCTGCTTTGAGTTTTCCTGCGGGTGGCGAGCTGAGTTTTTTAGCTTGTTTTAATGACTCTCGTCGAGTGACAAACTCAAGCATGGTTTCGAGTTTTTCCGGGCAATCAATATCGAGAGGAGGGAGCTTTTTAGCTGCCGCATTATTATAGATTTCGAACTCACTTTTTAAGTGTTCTTGAGCTTCTCTGATTCTTTCCATATAAGTTCTAACCCCTGTATATGATTAACCCATAACTCGAAGCTAACTTATTAACAAAATTTAAACAAGTCACTCGGCAAAAGTTAATCCGTTAGAGGGGGATGTGTTTTTGTAGATTACCTTTTGTACTCATTTTTACGGTTTAAGGGGCTTCTTATATAGGCGAATAATATAAGAGTTCTTAAATTCGAACTCGTTGCCTGCCAATATAGACTCCTTTACTTGCGGGAGTTGATCTAGAGGTAGCCCTTTAGAGAGTAAGATAAGTAATGCTTGAGAAAGGTGCTTGGTTTCTGAACAAAGTGATTTATTGTTATAGATTTCGACCTGCATATACACCCTAAAAACACTGTGTTGACTCTGTCGATATCAACTTTTGGCTGAAAAGAAGTGCTTGCTGACGTTGGTCACAAGCGGAATGACAGAATTTACAATAATGGTTTAATTTATCAAGTGTTAGCTTTTTAGTACGTTAAGTAGATCCTTATCTAATGATAAATAATCTGTTCAGTGGGGATAAAGCGAAGAATTGGTGCGCCCACGTAAGAAAATGGGCGTCTAAATTTAAGATACGAGCTTAACCAAACTCTCCGCTGACATAACCCTGAGTACGTTTGTCTAGCGGATGATTAAATATCTGACTTGTTTCACCGTGTTCGACCAACTCACCCATCCAGAAGAAAGCGGTTTTATCTGAGATGCGTTTTGCTTGGTTCATAGAATGGGTCACTATCACTATGGTGAATTTTTTACGCAGTTCATCCATTAACTCTTCAATTTTATGAGTTGCAATAGGGTCAAGGGCGCTGGTGGGTTCATCCATCAAGATCACTTCTGGCTTCATTGCTATGGCACGGGCAATACACAGTCTTTGTTGCTGACCTCCAGATAAGCCTTGGCCTGGTGAGTCGAGCCTGTCTTTGACTTCATCCCAAAGGGCCGCGCTACGAAGCGATTCCTCTACTGCTTCAGCTAAAACTCGTTTATCTCTGACACCTTGGGCTTTTAGTCCAAATGCGACATTCTCAAAAATGCTCATTGGAAATGGGTTAGGCTTTTGAAAAACCATACCCACGCGCATTCTAAGCTGCTTTACATCAACATCTTTATAGATATTGTTTCCCTCAAACATCACATCACCGTCAATCTTCACGCCTGCGACCAAGTCATTCATGCGATTGAGAGTGCGAAGCAATGTTGATTTTCCGCAGCCAGAGGGGCCAATAAGTGCGGTCACTTGGCGTGATGGTATTGCCATTGAGATATTTTTTAGCGCATGGTTATCGCCGTAAAATAGGTTTAAGTTGTTCACTTCTAGCTTATTCATAGGGATAGCCTTTTAAGATTTGCTTAGACGTGTAGCAATGAATTTGGTGGTCATATTGAGCAGCAGCACTAATACAATCAGCACAGTTGCGGTGGCATAAGCCTGATCCCACTCATGTTGGGTAAAGAGTTCTTGCGTGAGCTTATAGAGGTGAACAGTTAAGGTACGGCCCGAATCAAGAACTGATTCGGGTATTTGCGTTACCATTCCCGCCGTTAAAAATACCGGAGCAGACTCACCGATGACTCGACCTGTGCTTAAGATCACTGCGGTGACAATACCGGGTAGAGCACTGGGGAGAATAAGGCGCCAGATAGTGTAGATTTTTGAGCTGCCAAGGGCATAACCGCCTTCACGGTAGCTCATAGGTACCGCGAGTAGTGCTTCTTCTGTGGTTCGGATAATCACAGGTAATATCAACATAGCCAGTGTTAAGGAGCCTGAAAGAATAGAGAAGCCCAGCCCTAAGGTTGTGACGAAGAAAGTCATACCAAATAAGCCATAAACGATGGATGGGATCCCAGCAAGTGATTCAGTACAGAAACGAATGGTTTTAACCACTTTACTGCCCGGAGCTGCATATTCGGTTAGGTATATGGCCGTCATAATGCCGATAGGCGCGGCGATGCTGAGTGACAGACCCACCATATATACGGTTGATACTATCATTGCCCAAATACCCGAGGCTTCACCAATACGGGTGTAGGATCCTGTGATGAACTCCCAGCTAACATAGGCCAAGCCATTACTTAAAATGTGCCAAACAACCCACAGGAGGAACAAAATCGTGATGGCAGCCGCGGCCCAAATTGCGCCAAACAGCAATTTGTCTTGTATGCCTCTATTAAAAATACGCTTATCTTGAAGCATTAGTCGCTCCTCTTACGGTTTAGATATAACAAACTAGCGTTAAGTAAAACGATGAACACCAATAACACGATACCTGTTGAGTAAAGGGCGCTGGAGTGAATGCCTGTGGCATAAGACATCTCCATCGCGATATTGGCCGTTAATGTTCTTGCGGGCTCAAGTAACGACCCTGGCATGGCTGGCGCGTTACCCATCACCATAATAATGGCCATCGTCTCGCCAATTGCGCGGGCAACACCGAGCGCTACACCTGTGAATATACCGCTGCGTGCCGCAGGTATAAGCACTTTGAAAATACTGTAAATATGCGATGCGCCAAGCGCTAATGCACTCTCTTTATACACCGGAGGTAGCGCGCGTAGTGAGGTTTCTGAGATGGTGATTACAGTGGGCAAAATCATGATTGCCAATACAATGATCCCCGCAAGAATGGTGTTACCCGCTGGAATGTTAAAGATGACTTCGATTGCAGGAACAATAATGACGAGACCAAAAAATCCGTATACAACTGAAGGAATACCGGCTAACAGCTCGACTGCAGGACGTACAATATCAGCCAACCATTTAGGAGCGAGCTCCGCTAAGAAGACCGCTGTTAGAATCGCAATAGGTACACCAATGATTACTGCGCCCGTTGTTGATATGAGGGTCGAGACTATCATCGGAAAAATGCCGTAAAGGGCTGGTGGTAACCATTCACGACCAAAAACCAAGTTGAATATGCCAGCTTCTTTAAACGCAGGCAGTCCCTCTTGGAATACAAACCAACCAATGGTGGCGACGGACACCACGCCAATCATGGCACTGGCTAGAAATAACAGATGAAAAAAGAGCTCTTTCCAATCATGTTTTTTTGCTGGGGCGAGTTGCAGTCCTTGCGCTCGGGCTTTACTGGCAGTGCTCATCACTTGGCCTCGATATCTTACGGCTTATAAATAATCGGCTGATCAATTAACTAAACAGAGAGCAGCAAAGCTGCTCTTTTTTTATGACCTTGTAAGCTTATTGAACGCGGATATAACCTTCGCTTGCGACAATGTTCTGTCCGTCTTCAGACAAGATGTATTTAATAAAGTCTTGCGCATTACTCGGTGCGTTCTTGTCCATTAACACAATGAAGGGACGAGCGATTTGATAGTCACCTGTGGCAATGTTGTCATCTGTTGCGGCAACCCCATCAACATCGATTGCACGTAGGCTGTCATCGACGCTGCCTAATGAAATATAACCGATGGCATATGGGTTGTTAGCCACAATGGTCTTGATCATGCCGTTGCCATTACCGACTTGGGCTCTAGGGGTGATAGCGGTAACTTTATGACCGTTGATGTTACGTTGTAGCTTCATTATCTCTTCGAAAGCCCCGCGAGTTCCTGATCCATTTTCACGAGTAACGACCACAATAGGGCGTGACTCGCCGCCAACTTCACTCCAGTTTTTAATTTCACCGCGATAGATTTTCGAAATTTGAGCTTGGGTTAAACTTGTTACTAAGTTGGCATTGTTAACAGCCGCTGCGATGCCATCGCGTGCGATAACAACTTTTTTGGTGTCACTGCTAAGCTCACTTTGTTTTACGTTGCGTGATGACATGCCTATCATGCTGGTGCCATCTTTAGCGGCGCGAATACCCGCTGAAGATCCTGTGCTCTGCACTTCAACATTGTTCTTCGTGGTATTTTGGTAATTCTCTGCCAGCACTTCCATTACGTGTGCTACTGAAGTTGAACCCGATACGGTAACAGTGCCAGCTTGAACCAGTGGCGATACCATCAAACCGACAGCGGTTAATAAGCTAATAACTTTTTTCATTACTTTTCCTACTCTGTTATAAGTTGTCTAAATACGAAACCAAATGAGTGCCTCACTGAAGGCGATTGCATTAAGACAGAGATATATGACAGTTAGGTGACAGTGTTTTATTGATGTAAAAGCTGAATTGAAAATGTAAATGCGCTTTACTTGAGTGAAATGCAGGGACTTTATTAGATTGGTAACATTTAAGACGACTTTTCTTAAATGCTATTTTAAAACCACTTTTGAGGGCTTGGTATGTGTTGCAGTTGGTTTTGGTGACTTAACTTACTAGTGTGCTTCATGGGGTTCACTTAGCGTTAAGCTTAATTTAAGGGTTAACCTAGTGTTTTGTAGTATATTTAACGTTGAAGAATGCTTGATAAATTTATTGTTAAACTTTTATGACAGTAATCGGTTGGCCGCATTAATTATTAGCTGATAATTGCAACCTATTCGGTTATTGCAATTTAGTCTACTAAGCTACATAAATGGTTATAAAGCGGATTTATATTTCGCTCACCGCACGCGCTAGGTTTTAACACTCTCATTAGCTCTACTTACTTAAGGACGTTTTATGACGACTGAAATGATCATGATTGGTATGTCTATTTTGATCTTAGTCGGAATATTACTGCATCACCCTTCAAGAACATTAGGGATCCCATCACTGCTTATTTTTATGGCTGTGGGCTTAGTGTTAGGCAACGGTGAGTTCAACTTTGTTTATGATGACTTGGGTAAAACGGCTTGGATTGGTGGGCTGGCGCTAAATATTATTGTCTTTGTTGGTGGCATAAACACATCAACTGATAAGATTAAAGTGGCCTATAAAGAAGGCGGTGTATTGGCTTCTTTTGGGGTCTTGTTTACCACGATGTTTTTTGCGGTCATTTTATATTGGCTGCTTGATTTCGATTTTATCACCTGCCTGCTATTTGCTGCCATCGTGTCATCGACCGATGCCGCCGCCGTATTCTCTATCTTAGAATCTAAAAAGTTAAAGCTGAAAGAGCAAACTGACACCATATTGGAATTTGAATCTGCAACTAATGACCCGGTTGCTATGTTACTGGTGATTTTCTTAACCGATATGGCACTTTCTGCGAGTAAAACGGTAATAGCCTCTGAAATTGCGCTTGAATTAGTAACACAGATATCGGTGGCGATAATCGTCGGTGGGCTGGTGGCTAAGCTGGCTGTTACGTTACTTAATCGAATTCATCTTTCCGAGTTCGGTCTTATCCCTGTTTTTGTGCTCGCAAGCTTTGTGGTGGCAACTTATGGCGCTGAAATGCTCGGCGGTAATATCTTATTAGCGTCTTATATAGCGGGTGTAGTGATAGGCAATGGTATTAAGCGTGGGCAATCGGTTAATCAACACTTCCTTAATAGCTTGTCTTGGTTAGCTCAAGCACTGATGTTTATTGTGTTGGGCTTACAGATCTTCCCGCAGTCGCTAGCAGCGGTATTTGTGAGTTCATTATTACCTGCAATATTGCTGATGTTGGTTGCAAGGCCATTGGCTGTGCAACTTTGTTATCTGCCATTTGTAAAAGCGAGCTGGAAGAAGCGATTGTTTATTTCGGCCATTGGCTTAAAAGGGGCTACCCCTATTGTATTTGCATTAATTCCTGCCGCAGCGGGTGTTCCAGGTTCGCTCGAAATCGTGCATATGGTGTTCTTTATCGTGCTGTTCTCTGTGTTTATCCAAGGTGGGGCGATAGCGCCTCTAGCGAACAAGCTCGGTTTGAACAATTCAGATAAAGACTAAAGTGGCACTGGAACCTAACTCTTTATGCCGTGGCGCTTTGTAAGGCGTTTTTAGACTCAATACTTTTCCAGATTTTTTCATGGAAATAGAACACTACGGTATTAATAGCGGGCTCTATTAAGGCTATTGCACCACCAATGATAACGCTGCCGGTTAGCAAATAAGTCACTGTGAAGGCGACGCTAAAATGAATAATCGCAAAGGTCATAGTCTTGGTCATGAGGGTACTCCTTTAAAAGTTAATCAAATGATAACGATTATCATTTGCAATTGAAAGAGGTTTATATAGATAAGTTTGATAGGAATATTCGATTGGAAAGTCTTTTTGGGTATAAACCCATCAACATCTTTAATGTATTGATGGGTTTACATCATCTCTGATTAATTGCTCAATCTGTCAATTAGTAGTGCCATGGAAATGATGAGAAGTCTTTATCACGCTTTTCTAAGAATGCGTCACGTCCCTCTTGAGCTTCCGCTGTACCATAAGCCAAACGTGTTGCTTCACCTGCAAAAAGCTGTTGTCCCACTAAACCATCATCAGGTAAGTTAAACCCATATTTGAGCATGCGCATAGCCGTTGGCGACTTGGAGTTAATCTCTTTCCCCCAGTTTAACGCTTCGGTCTCAAGCTCTACATGAGGAATAGCCCGGTTAACCATACCCATATCGAAGGCTTCTTCTGCTGTGTAGTTAAAACCAAGGAAGAAGATTTCTCGAGCACGTTTTTGGCCAATCATCTTGGCTAAATAAGCGCTGCCGTAGCCAGAGTCAAAGCTACCAACATCAGGATCTGTCTGTTTGAATACTGCGTGTTCTTTTGAAGCTAAAGTTAAGTCACAGACCACGTGCAAACTATGCCCTCCGCCCACAGCCCAACCAGGTACAACCGCGATAACCACTTTAGGCATAAAGCGTATTAGGCGCTGTACTTCAAGAATATGTAGGCGGCCCATTCGAGCGACATCTGGCGTACCCTCTTCAGCCCCTTCGTATTTGTAACCATCTTTGCCGCGGATCCGTTGATCACCGCCAGCACAGAAAGAGTGTTGCCCTTTAGCAGATGGGCCGTTGCCGGTAATTAACACGCAGCCTACATCAGACCATTGGCGAGCATGATTGAGTGCCGTGTAAAGTTCATCTACCGTTTTTGGTCGGAACGAGTTCAGGCAATCAGGACGGTTAATCGCAACGCGAACGGTTCCCTGAGCTTTAGCTCTGTGGTAGGTAATATCTTCGAAATCAAATCCAGGAACGACATCCCATAATGCGGGGTCAAAAATATCAGATACTTTTTCAGTCATGAGCAGCTAGCCTTTTCATTTCGTTATATAACAGTAATGAGTAAAGGCTAGGCGGAATCAGATCTCAGGTCAATTAACATTAATCGCTAATGCGTGAACTGAGATCTATCGCAATGGCTTATTGGTTAGGCTATCGCTGCCTAATTCAATTTGTCGCATAGATAAGTTTGGTTTTCTTTACTAAAGCTACTGTGCCTCTCGGCACCGTTGCCACAATAGCGCTCTTTATAGTCATCTAGTTTTACCTGTGACTGGCTAATGAGTTTTAGGGCTTGTTGCTCTGTAACCGATAGTCGTTCTGTTATATCAGTCGTTAAGAGATTAACTTTAGCGTCAATACGCTTCATTTGCGTGCCAGTCATGCTATCAAGTTTGTCCTCAGCTTGTTGATAAATAGCCTGTACTTCGGCAACAGGTTCATCAAGTGTGTCCGTTTCGGTATAGAGGTAATAAAGGATACCGCCAATTAACGCTATTAAAATCCAGCCTTTCATCAATTAGTCCTATATAGGTGAATAACTTGTATTATAAGCGTTATAATAAGCTAGTTTTCTAGCAATATTAAAGCTGTAAGGCTACAAAATGAACGAAGAGCAAAATAAAAAAGATTTTTCAAAAGTAGAAAGAATCAAAATCCATCAACCAGATGCTAGTAAAGCGGATAGGTTTAATCCTCGAAATCGAATCTATGTAAGGGCTGTAGAAGGCTTATGGAGCACACTGCGTCGACGTTTAGGTTGGATCGCGATGCTGTTCTTTTTACTGTTGCCTTGGATCCCTTGGGGAGACAGGCAAGCTGTATGGTTTAACTTAGCAGAGCAAAAGTTTCATGTGTTCGGCTTAACTATATGGCCACAAGACCTCACTTTGCTTGCCGCACTACTGATGATAGCAGCTTTTGGATTGTTCTTTATTACCACCTATCTAGGGCGGGTTTGGTGCGGTTATACCTGCCCCCAAACAGTTTGGACCTTTATCTTTATTTGGTTTGAAGAGAAGCTCGAAGGCGCACGTAATAAACGTATAAAGCTAGATCAGATGCCATGGAGCTTTAATAAGCTTTGGCGTAAAACGGCAAAACATGCGGCTTGGTTGCTGGTATCGTTATTAACCGCAATGACGTTTGTTTCCTACTTTGTGCCTACACGAGAAGTCTACTTAGAAGTATTCAGCTTAAGTGCCAGTGGTGGGATCTATTTCTGGGTGATCTTCTTTACCTTTGCGACTTACGGTAACGCCGGTTGGATGCGCGAGATCATGTGTATTCATATGTGCCCCTATGCCCGTTTTCAAGCTGCTATGTTTGATAAAAATACCTATATAGTGGGCTACGATACTCAGCGCGGTGAAACGCGAGGGCCAAGATCACGCAAAGCGGACCATAAAGCGATGGGCTTAGGCGACTGCATTGATTGTGACTTATGTGTACAGGTTTGCCCAACGGGTATCGATATACGTAACGGTCTACAGTACGAGTGCATTAACTGTGGTGCATGTATTGATGCTTGCGATACCACGATGCAACGCATGGGATACGACAAAGGTTTAATCAGTTATACCACTGAGAACAAGTTAGAAGGGGTAAAAGAGAAAGTCTTACGTCCTAAGCTTGTTGGCTACGGTGTCATTCTATCGGTGATGATTTTAGTCTTTATATATGCCACTGCGACAATTGCTCCGATCCGCATTGATGTTATCCGTGACCGTAACCTATTGTTTAGAGAAACTGACCAAGGTTTAATTGAGAACACCTTTACGCTAAAGATCCTTAATAAGACCGAAAGTACCCATATCTATAATATGACAGTGGCAGGCTTAACTAACTATGAATGGATTGGCCCACAACAAGTGACTTTAAATGGCGGGGAGGTATTAACACTTCCGATCAGTATCGCTGTTGACCCAGTTGATCTCACCAGAGCGATGACACATATCAACTTTGAAGTAGAAACTAATGATGGTGCTATAGAAGCTAAACAAGAATCGCGCTTTTTTGGTAACTAATCTAGCGATATAAATGGTAAAAAAGGGGCTTTCAGCCCCTTTTTTGTACGTATCGTTTGATAACCATGCGGTTGGCATGATTGTTTCACTTTTATGAAGAAAGACCCTTGCGCTTACTGAGGAATTCCCTATAATTCGCACCCACTGACACAGCACAGCAGGCCAGCTACTTAGGTAGTACGGGACTTGCAGCGGTGTTAGAGAGTTAAAACTCTTCGGAGATTTGATTCAGGTGACAAGCGCTTTAAGGGCTTCGGTTTTGACTTCTGATTAAGAAAGCATCACTCGAAAAACTTCTTAAA
>NZ_PJBL01000012.1:0-82077 GCF_002836135.1 Shewanella sp. GutCb
TAGCCTGTTACAGAGAAAACTAATTGTCACTTTGTGTTCCAGGCTCCAAAAGTGAATCAGAGCCTGACTCATCATCGCTAGCCGCCCATACCGCCGTGCATGCCACCGTGATGGCCACCATTACCATTACCGCACTCATGTACCGTCTGCTGGCCGCCCTGTGTTCCAGTCTCTATGGTAATTGAACCAGAATCTTTAAACATTACAAACGAACCACTGCTGATATCATCGGCGATTGGGTCATCTAAATGGCCTAAACAGCTGTAGCCAACCCGATAGTTTCCGGCTGGCAAGTAGCCCATGGAAAAGTGCCAGTTACCGTCGATGTCCTGCATCATAGGACTTACCGCTGTAGGGGCGGTGAAACTCGCTGGCGGATTGGTTCCCATATCCGCCATTTGGTTTATATTGGTTACCTGTTCTGGGTACAAGTAGGCCAAATGGTTAAATTGGCCTCCCGCTGGGGTCAGATCGGCGTAATCCGTCTCACAATCAGCAATCCATTGGGGGTCTACCTCACCCAACAAGTGGCCCATATGACTATTATCGATGGACCACATGGCTTCATGGCTTAAATTGTATTGTCCCTGCTCCTGAGACAGGCCACGATACAAATCAATTTCCATGGTGATGGCAAGATGCTGCCCAACAACAATCTCAACATCTGAAATGGGCAGCTGTCCATTTTCAACATGCAAACCGTGGCGCCCCTGACCATCTTCAACATAGCAGCCCTGATTACCATCACCCTGATGAATGGTGACATAAGCATCATGGTATTGTCCTGAGGGCAAGTCGATGCTATCGACCATAAGATGGCTATCAATCCCCTGAAAATCAAGTAGATTAAATGCCATATTCTGTAAGTCATGCCTATGGATAACGCCAGAGGCGTCTGTCATGACCAGTTCCCCCATGACCATACCCACATGGGAAACCCCAGCCATAGGTGAATCAGAAATGGCTAAAGAGAATTTACCCGTGGGCAATTCCGGTGCAGTGACAGTGCTATCACCATCACTGCCACAAGCCCCAAGCCAAAAAACCGAGGACAACACCAACACTGTTTTACAAATAGTCATAACGCCCCATTATTGAACCTATAATTTTCCCCAAGCATAGCCCTTTAGTGGTATAAATGCTGATTTTTTAACCGCGAATATGATACAGATCAATATGCAGTGTACGGGTATACGAAGTTGAATGCAGTCACTTGAAAATAAAGAATTTTAATACATACCAGTATATGTACTGGTCATATAAAAAGAATGAAAAACCACTTTTACAGCGTATTTACTCAGCGTCGGTATTACAAAGCAAACAAAAACACCCGTTGCAGAATGATAAATTTACCAACCCACTATATATCTGCTGAGGTTTATTCCGGCGACGGTGCCGATGACTTTATTTTTATCTACTGCTGGTAAGTCGGTGGATTGTGGACAATATTAGCAACAGCGAGCATCATTCATACCCTCATGGTAGCGTTGGTCTTTGCACTAAAACTGTGCTCCGCCACTCACCCTGTGAGCCTAATAACAAGCTGATCCTTTGTCAGCAGTCATATGCAACGAGTGATAAACCCAGCGTCTTTCGATGACCATTGCCATGTACATCGCTATGCTTCTTTGCTTGTTAAATCCTATTTTTGCCTAGAAAGCAAAAGTGGTTTGCCTCACGGGTTATGGTTGGTTCATTGAACAAAACATAGAATAGCCCCATCTTGTTAAGCAAGTCCCATACTATTCTATTAAAAGGCAGCAACCATGAAAGCAATGATCATTAAAGAAATCGGTTCAAGCGACGTTTTTCAATTAGTAGAAAAAGCAAAACCAACATTAAAATCAGGCCACATGGTTGTTGAAGTAAAAGCAACCAGCGTAAACCCACTTGATACTATGCTACGTTCAATTGAACTGCCTTGGTCTGCAAACTTACCCGAAGTATTACACGGTGATGTTGCTGGTATCGTTGTTGAAGTAAGTGAAGATGTAGCAAACTTCAAAATTGGTGACGAAGTTTACGGTATGGCAGGCGGGATTAACGGTGTTGATGGTGCACTAGCAGAGTTTATGTTAGTAGATGCACGTTTAATGGCGCAAAAGCCAAAAACACTAACCATGAAACAAGCGGCGGCATTACCCCTCGTTGCGATCACATCATACGAAGCACTTGTACACAAAATGAACGTACAAGCTGGCGATAAAGTACTTATTCATGGTGCAACGGGTGGCGTCGGTCACATCGCAGTGCAGCTTGCAAAAGTACTGGGCGCCACGGTGACATCAACTCATTCACCAGCGACTGCTGAACTAGCGAAAACAGTCGGTGCAGATAACCTAGTTGATTTCACAGCAGAAACAGTGGCTGACTATGTGCAAGCACACACTGGCGGCAAAGGTTTTGATAAGATCTTTGATACGGTAGCTGGCGAAAATATCCAAAAGTCATTTGAAGCAGCAAAATTCTATGGTCACGTAACAACAATTTTACCCATTGAAAACGTACTGCAAGTGGCCCTTAAAAGCTTATCATTCCACAGTGTATTAATGTTGATCCCACTATGTCACGGCATTAACCATGGATCACACGGCCGTATCTTAACTGAAATTGCAGCACTGGTTGATGCAGGTAAGATCACGCCAATCATTGATAACAGCAATTTTTCTATCTGGGAAGTAGCACAAGCACATGATCACCTAGGATCAGGTAAAGCGGTAGGTAAAATCACCCTAACAGCGTAATTATAATGTAAAGATTCTAAACACCAAAAAGCCTCACAATCTCTAGATAATAGAAGCTGTGGGGCTTTTATATTTCTGTATATTTATAACCAGCTCTTTTTATAACAGGCTTGTGTCTAAAAAGATTAGACTAGGATTCACGCAGTCACAGCTTGAAATACCACGCCAGTGACCTTATCAATCTGCTGTACATTATGGGTTTATTGATCCCATCATTATGAGAGCGTTATTCTAGGCTGCTCATTAATCATGGTGAGTCATAATCGCGAACAATAAACTCATCATTTTCTGCTGCCATCAAGCCTAACAATACTTGGCTTGCTTGTTTAGGAGAGACGGCATGACAAATGGCTGATACCAGCGCAATCCCATCAACCTGGGTAGTCGCTATCTGTCTAATGTTAGCGTCATTTATTCCTCCAATGGCAACCAGAGGCAATCGACTCTCTTTTACCGCATTTGCTAAGCCTTCAATGCCCCACTCTTTAATGATATTTGTCTTCGTTGGCGTCGAAAAAACAGCACTGATCCCAAGGTAATCAACAGGTAAATTTTGTGCTTCATGTAACTGTGCTTCATTTTCAACAGACAAGCCCAATATCATATCAGCGCCAATCAGCTCACGAGCAACAATGGCAGGCATATCCGATTGCCCCAAGTGCACCCCATCGGCCTGAACCGCCAATGCTACATCGACTCGATCATTAATAATCAATGGCACACCACTGCCTTGCAATACCTGTTTGACCGCAGCCGCTCTTTCAATAAACGCGCGTACATTGCCGTGCTTTTCACGTATTTGCACCATAGTAACGCCACCTTTTACCGCCTCAGAGACAACTTGGCATAACGTATCAATGTCTTGCTGATCATCGGTCACTAAATACAGTTTATAAGGGTTATTCATACAGTGTTGCCTATGCATTCACGGTTAATTTTAAACGACGAGTCAGTGTTTCTTCATCTAATAGATAAAGTGCATCCAGCAGGTTCATTTGTAAACTACCTGGACCTGCTGATTTCTCTGCCGCTATTTCACCCGCCACCCCTAAAATCGCCGTTGCTGCTACGCCAGTATCATCACCAATCGCAGCGAAAGCCCCTGTTAATGCCGTATGCGTACAGCCCATTCCAGTCACAAAAGGCATCATCGCGTGACCATTATTCAATTGATACTGCGTATCAAGGGTAACCACATAGTCGGTTTCACCAGAAATAACGACGTTACACCGATACTCTTGCGCCACATACCGCGCAGCACCTAATGCGGAATCACTGCTGTCTAATGCATCAACCCCTTTGCTTTGCGCGTTTTCACCCGCTAATGCGATAATTTCAGACGCATTACCACGAATGATCAGCTTATTCGCGGCATCAGCAATGTGGCGAGCCGTTTGCGTACGAAGTTGACTCGCACCACAGCCAACAGGATCAAGTACCACCACTTTATTATTGGCATTGGCTTGCTCGACGGCAAAATGCATTCGTGGCGTCCAAACACTGTCTAACGTACCAATGTTAATCACTAAGGCACCGGAGAAACTCATCATCTCTGCCATTTCTTGTTGGCTATGCGCCATGATGGGGGATGCACCTAACGCTAATAAGGCATTCGCAGTATTGTTCATCACAACGTAGTTTGTGATATTCACCACCAATGGTTTTGTCTCACGCAGTGTCGCTAATGCTGCAATAATTTTTTGCGTATTCATAACTGTCATGATGCTTTCCTATTTTGTATTTGGTGTGCCCATTTAGGCGCCGTCGAGACCTTGTTGCCAAAATGCGACTTCCATTCGAGTGGCGGTTTTAAAAATATGACATAAACGCTGGCCTCGTTGGCTGTTTATATCAATATCAGCCAGCAGCTCATCCAATTGTGTCATGCTTTTTTGAACACCAGATTGGAACTCTTCTCCACCGTACATCTTGATCCAATTAACGTAGGGGTTACCCTCAAATATCGTGGATTCACTTGCTAATAATTGCGCGCCAATAACAGCATATCCCTTTGAACATGGCGCTAGCGCGGCATATAAATCAATCACATCACCGGACATTCCCGTATCCAATACAAAGCGCGTATACGCCACCGTACCAAAGGCTTCGGGTTCCGCTTCCATCTCAGGCTCTGAAATGGCCCATTCAGCACAATACGTTAAGTGATGGGCTATTTCTGAGTCCAATAACGCTTGCACGCTCGGTAATGCCATCCGCATTTCAGCTAAGGTTCTCGCTTTGTAAATCGCCAAGGCATACGCTCGGGCATATTGCTTTAAAAACAAAAAATCTTGTTTTAAATAATGTAAGAAAGACGAATGAGCTAACTCGCCGACCGCTAATGCCTTCACAAAATAGTGCTCAGTATATTCATTCCATTCACTTTGACACGCTTGAATTAGGTCTTGATGATTCATATTTGTCTCTAACATTAAAAAGGGGGAAGTTGTTTACAAAACGGGTACAAAATCTTGTGCTTTAGGCAGCGTTTTAATGATCTTATGTTGATACATGAATGCAGAAAAACGATCATAGCGTTGTAAATCAACGGCGGCAGGACGCAAAGCAAAGCGCGTTAACGTATCGTTCCATGCTCGCTTATTTAATTCATTATTCAAGGTATCTGGCGCGTAAGAAACGAAGGTTCTCCATGCTTCTTCTGGGTGATTCACAATAAATTGTGTTGCCTTTTCAATTGCATGATTAAACTTCTTTAAAGCTTCGGCATCATAGGTTTTTGCATTCGCCACAAAAACCAGTTCATCATACGATGGTACTCCATGCTCTTCAGGAAAAAAGGATTTTGCTTTATAGCCTTCTAACGCTAATTGATTGGTTTCAAAATTACGTAATCCTCCCCAAATCGCATCAACTTTACCCGACGCTAATGATGACGATAGCGCCCATCCAACATTGATGATTTTTATCTCAGAGAAATCCACACCCTCTGTTTTTAACATGGTGCCAATGGTCGCTTCTTCGTTACCCGCAATCGAGATCCCGACTTTCTTACCTTTTAAATCAGCCAGTGAGTTAATGTTTCCATTATCAAGCACCATTAAGGTATTGAGTGGTGTCGCAATCAGTGTCGCAGAGCGGATCAGTGGCAATCCTGCAGCCACATCGATGGTTAAACTGGTTTGATAGGATATCGCTAAATCGACATTATTAGCGGCCACCAATTTGGCTGGCATACTGGGATCCGCAGGCTCTTGAATGGTAATGTTCAAGCCTTCTTCTTTGAAATAGCCTTTTTGTTGAGCAATCACCACAGGGCCATGATTTGGATTTACAAACCAATCCAACATTAATGTCATCGCTTTATCTTCAGCACTCGCCATCAAGGAGTAACTTGCAATAAGCACAGCCATCGCTCCTTTAATCATGATCTTTTTCATTTGTTTAAATCCCTTACGCTATCAATCTATTTATCGTGTTGCCACGGTATGAGTTTTTGAATCAGTACATCAGTGAGAAAATAAAGGCTGACGGATAAAGCAGCAAGAATGAATAAGGCGGCAAACATTTCATCAATCATCATTCGAGCATTAGCTTGCAGCATTAAATAACCAAGCCCTTCACTTGATCCTACCCACTCCCCCACCACGGCACCAATAGGCGCAACGACCACTGCAACACGGATCCCAGACGCTAATGAAGGTAAGGCAGCAGGCAAGCGAACGTGTTTAAGTAACTGCCATTTTGATGCGCCCATGGTGTGCGCTAAATCGAGGTAACCGGTTGGAGTATTACGTAAACCGTCGTAACAACAAGTTGTCACCGGAAAGAAGATAATCAGCGCCGCCATCACGATTTTTGACGCAATGCCGTAACCTAACCACAGCATTAAAATCGGGGCGATAGCAAATACAGGAATGGCTTGGCTCGCAATTAAAATAGGCAATAACCAACGTCGAAGTGGGTCAAACAGCAGCATTTGGAGTGCAAACAATAACCCCATAGAAAGGCCCAAACCAAGACCAAGAATAATCTCTTGCGCGGTGATCCATGAATGGAATAACAACACATCGTAACGCTGTATTAGTTTTTCAAACACCGCTATCGGACTCGGAAAAATGAAACTGGGCAACGCGAAAATCATAATAACAAACTGCCATATCGCCAGTATTACAGCAGCACTGACGATGATTCTTCCTATCGATTTAGCGCTTTTCGGTAACGCTTTTGGCTCTGCCCTCTCCGTTTGTAACACAATCGTTTGAGATGCAATGTGGTTGTCGGAGTGCTCATGATTGATTGAAAGTAGCTTAGACATAGTCAACCTCCAACGTATCAATGATCTGTTGCTGAAGAATCGCTAGCTCCGCATCAAATTTTCGTGGAATGGTTGAGTTTGGCACCGGTAAAAGCACCGCTGAGGCTGGTTGACCTTGCATGATATAAATCGCATCACTTAATCTAAGTGCTTCTTGCGGATCATGCGTGATGAGTAATACGGTTTTACCCGCCAAGACTTGGACTGCAAGCGCTTGCAGTCGATGGCGAGTAACCGCATCTAACGCAGAAAAGGGCTCATCCATTAATACCATCGGCTTGTCTTGCATTAACGTTCTTGCTAACGCCACACGCTGACGCATTCCTCCAGACAGTTGCACGGGCATACTCTGTTCATGCCCTTTTAATCCAACACGCTCTAGCAATTCAATCGCGCGGGCTTGATTGGCATTAAATTGAGTGTTCACCGAAAATTTGTGAGCAAAACAGACGTTATCAAGTACGTTTAACCACGGCATCAATAGATCTTGTTGCGCCATGTAAGCAATGTTGCCTTCTAAGCATTCTCCCCCATCAATGTGAATGTCACCCGACCACATCACTTTATCTGTCAATAAACCTGCCATATAACGCAAAATTGAAGTTTTACCACAACCACTTTTACCCAATATCGCCGTCCACTTTCCTGCAGCGATGGACATGTTTAAACCCGACATAATGGCCGCTGCGCTGTCTTTGTATTGCAAAGTGCCATTTGAGATAACTGCACCGAGGCTGTTATTACATGGCTCTAGCTTCATTACGACTGCCCTTGAGTGTTTAAGACAAAAAAGTGATTCACGGGCCCATGTCCTTGTCCAATATTCAACTCATCAGCATGGGCAATCGCTTGAGTAATGTAGTATTTGCCCCGTTTTACCGCCGCTGATAATTCATGCCCTTGAGCTAAGTAAGAGGCGATTGCAGAAGATAAGGTGCAACCTGTTCCGTGTGTATTGCGAGTTTTAATCCGCTCCGTTGATAAACGCTCAACATTGTCGGCAAGGATCAGTAAATCAGTGCTGTTGTCATCGGTTTCTAGGTGGCCACCCTTTAGCAAAACAGATTTAGCGCCTAATTGACGAAGTTCGTCGATCATAGCAATCATTTCATCTTCGTTTTTGGGGACTGAGCAGCCAATTAGCGCAGCGGCTTCTGGCAAATTAGGGGTAATGACATCAGCCAGAGGGAGCAGTTCCGATTTAAGGCTATCAATGGCAGAGGAGTGGAGAAGAAGATCACCGCTGGTTGCGACCATGACGGGATCAACTACGAGATATTTAGGGGTGTACTGTTTAATTTTTTTAGCGACAGAACGAATGATATTTGAATCACTTAACATGCCAATTTTTACGGCAATCACATTGAGATCCGAAAATACGGCATCAAGTTGTTGCTCGACAAACTCTGCATTGATCGGGTAAATACCCGTAACCGCTTGTGTATTTTGTGCCGTTAATGCCGTAATAACAGAGCATGCATAACAGCCAGTCGCTGAAATGGCTTTAATGTCGGCTTGAATACCGGCACCACCACCGCTGTCTGAACCGGCAATGGTCAATACAATAGGAGTCGTAACGAATGGAGTTAAAGATGCTGTGGTGACTAATGAAGACATATTTATTTCCCTAACTAACAGTCAGGAAAAAACAGTCGTGTGAGAATAAATGCGCCAAAAGGTGCTATCTCAGCAAAAGAAACGGATCAGGAAGAACGCCTCAAATGACCATTAGTTCCCTACGTCAGTATTAACTGAATCAGGTTCAACGGGTTCATTTTATGATCTCAGCCTATTGGCTCCCCGACTAATCACCACACACTATCATTAATCGATTTGTAAAGAGCATGCTTTTTGATGAGAATGCTAACTGAGTTAACTAATTATCATCTTATGCATTCGATTTGGATACTAATTAAACAATATTTCTGCGCAGTTAAGAAAGCTTTGACGCTTCGTCAACTTGCCATGCCAAATAAGACATTCCCACCCTTGGCGGCCAGATTTAGGAGGTACGAGTCCAAGAATGGACGAAGGTAGAATAATGCAGGAGCAATTACCGAGGATGCCAGAGCCGAGAATAACGATTAGCTTCAATCTCCCCATCTTGCCTATAGGGTTTTAATTCCCGCTGAATGCTCAAACTTTTAATGCAACGGGTATTACATAAGAAAATATCGGATTAGTTAAACTGAATATATTATGAATCAGTAACGGCTCTTACCAGCATTGGGGAATGTGAGTTAGTGCAAATGCCTGATGGGTGTACGAAGCGGCTATAAACGAAAAAAGCCTCATCTTTCGATGAGGCTTTCGTCTTTATGCTGGCGGAGTGGACGAGACTCGAACTCGCGACCCCCGGCGTGACAGGCCGGTATTCTAACCAACTGAACTACCACTCCTAACTCTTATAAAAACTAACTAAATTAGCCTTTATACTATTTATTATGTCACTAATAAATAGTTTGAAACTTGACACTAAATTGGCGGAGTGGACGAGACTCGAACTCGCGACCCCCGGCGTGACAGGCCGGTATTCTAACCAACTGAACTACCACTCCTAAACTCTTATAAAAACTAACTAAAGATTAGCTTTTATTCTATTCATTATGTCACTAACAAATAGCTTTAAATTTAGCACTTGATTGGCGGAGCGGACGAGACTCGAACTCGCGACCCCCGGCGTGACAGGCCGGTATTCTAACCAACTGAACTACCGCTCCACATCAAGTGCGATGAATAATACGTAGACTGCCAAACTCAGTCAATCATTTTTTGCGTCAACCATGACTAACCAGCTAAAAAATGACCAATCCCGATATTCAACGCTTTGCAACGGCTGTCGCGGTGGTTAATTATCCAGCTTTTGGATCATCGAAATCTTCAGGCATCGATAAATCAATCTCGTCCAACGCTAATGTCATTTTCTGTTGCTGACTTTCTTTATCCATTCTCGCCTGCGTCGCAGCGAGTGCTTTCTTTAAGTTACTGCGTTTACGAACAAACAACAAAACCAATATGCCTAAAATAAACAACACCGTATTCACGGTTATCAGCCAAAACACCGCTTCTTCTTTTGCTGTGCTTTCAGCTTTTTGAGCTTGGAGATCTGCTTTAGCGGCGAGTTCTTCAGCTGACGGTGGTGGTTCTGGCGGTTTAATAAAATTAAAAAACAGTTCCGGTAACGTCAAGTAGATCTCTCGGCCGTTTTGGGTGGTGCTGACCGCCGTGAGCTTTATTCTATAGCTGCCAAAGTCATTCACCTTGCGTAGGCTATACAAGGTCTCGGGGCTATTTATCTCGGAAACCGTGACTTGAAGACGCATTCCCGCAGGCCCTACGATTTCAGCTTCAACATGAGTCTCAGCCAAAACCAGTTCATTTTCATCTACATTGATCCGCAGATCCCACTCACCTGAATCGAGGTTTTGTGGGGCAACAATATCGACAGCAATGGGTCGAGTTGACAACCTAAAGGGCTCAGAATACTTACGTTCAAGCACCGCATTTTTAGCCATCACTTGCAGTGTGTAGCTGCCCCAAGCCTGGTTTAGATTCAGTTTACTGGTGAATACACCGTCATCGGGTCGCTCGTCTAATGACTCGCCATTATCGCGATAGGTCCCCACGATAACGCTACCGGCTGCAAAGTTTTCATCGGCTGGATTATTATCACTGATAAATTTTGCCGTCCAGCTCATTAAGTAATCTAACCCGGGTAGGCGTACCTTTTGCTCGTCACCTATCAAGCGGGCGGTGAGTTTTAAGCGCTCGCCTTGGTACAGCGGCTGTGGGATCGGATCTACATCAATGGACAGCACTGACACTTTATCGATGACAGAACCTTCAACCACCTTACCGATTAACTGCCAGGGGCCTGGCATTGGGTCTTTGATAGTGATCATGTCGCCAGTTAGGCCATCCATCCATTTAACATGCTCAGGATGACGACTGATATACCATTTACTGCCGTCAGGTTGCACGATAATAACCGGTGAGCTGCCGTATTCACGATGGATAAGTAGCGTGACACTGTCGACCATATGGTCAATTCTAAATCGATTTTTTAACTCTGATGCCTGCGATGAAAGCATCACTTCGGCGACGGCACAATGAGTTATCATTAGCCCCAAATATGCCATCACCACACAAGTTGTTACGCGTTTAATCATAGAATGAGGTCTATCCTCGCCAAATACACTGTCCAGATTTAGCAACTAAATCGAGTCGCTCTTCATGTCTAGTTAGTTCATCGGCCGTTGCGCTGATCACTTTAAGTATTGCGCGGTCTCTAGGCAGTTTATTTATACCTCCGCCTTCTTGCCCTGCTTTCTCACTCGATAGGTTAAAGTTTGTTTGCCCACCAGTCATGATGAGGTAAACGTCAGCTAAGATCTCAGCATCGAGCAATGCGCCATGGAGATCGCGACGTGAGTTATCAATGCCATAACGCTTACACAGAATATCCAGGTTATTCTTCTGACCTGGATGCAGGTGCTTTGCTATCGCAAGTGAATCGAGAATTTGACAGATATTTGCGGTTTTAGGCCCAACAGGCTGTAACATCGAAAACTCATGGTCCATAAAGCTAACGTCAAAGCTGGCGTTATGGGCCACAATTTCAGCACCATCAATAAACTCAATAAAGCTTTTGGCTATTTGATGAAATTTGGGTTTATCCGCCACAAACTCATTGGTGATCCCGTGAACCTCAATGGCCTCTGGGTCGATAGGCTGTAACGGATTAATATACTCGTGGTAATGTCGACCCGTTAACTTGCGGTTAATGACTTCAACACAACCAATTTCAATAATTCGGTGACCAAGATGAATGGCACCACTGGATTGGTTCATACCTGTCGTTTCGGTATCAAGAATAATCTGACGTTTAGCGCTTGAAATAATATTCATGTGAATTAATGCATTTCTCAGTTAAATTTTTTGGGTATACTCGCCCAGCACTTTAGCTATGGTACCAACTTGATGACTGGACTGAAACAGATCTCTATCTTTACCGACGGTTCTTGCTTAGGCAACCCTGGACCTGGCGGCTACGGCATTGTAATGAAGTATAAAAAGCAGACCAACGAACTCGCCGATGGTTTTGCGCTAACAACGAACAACCGCATGGAGATGCTCGCGCCTATTGTGGCATTAGAAGCATTAAAAGTCCCCTGCCAAGTGATCCTAACGAGCGATAGCCAATATATGCGCCAAGGGATCACACAGTGGATCCATGGCTGGAAACGCAATGGGTGGGTCACTTCAGCCAAGCAACCGGTAAAGAATGTCGATTTGTGGCAACGTCTCGATACGGTGTCGCAATTGCACAAAATCGACTGGCGTTGGGTTAAAGGGCATGCTGGCCATATCGAAAATGAACGTTGTGATGACTTAGCCCGTGAAGCTGCTGAGAAAAAACCAACTCAAGAAGACAGTGGCTACTTAGCACAACAAGCTTAACGGCGACTCAGTTATAAAAACTAACTATCAATGTTTAAAAAATCTTGGCAAAAAGTGGTGAACGCGCTGCCAATTGCGCTGAATTTCCGGCTTTTATGATGGATCCGATAAAATTTTCGCTCAAGCAACAGCCCATCGACATGGATAACAGCGAGCTCTTTACGGCTGATCTCTTTTTCAAGGGTTAACTCTGAGAGCACACCAAGCCCCGCCCCCTGATTCACGGCTTGTTTAATTGCATCAGGCGTTGAGAACCTAAACTTTTCTTGTGGCTGCATATCAAGCATGTTGGCTGCATTGACAAAACAATCACGGGTGCCTGAGCCCTCTTCTCTCATCACCCAAGACTGACTGGCTAATTCATGCGGGCTCACTGTTTTCCCCGCCAGAGGATGCTCTGGCTGGCAAAAAATCAATAAACGGTCTTTATGCCAAGCTTCAACGGTAATACGGCTATCGAGACACTGCCCTTCAATAAAGCCCATTTCACTTCTAAATTCGAGCACCGCATTAATCACCGCTTGGGTATTATCAATATCAACGTTAACCATTGTGTTGGTATGCTGCAGACAAAAAGCCACTGCACTTTTTGCTAATAAATAGTTGCCAATGGTTGAACTAGCACTGACATTAAGGTCACCGCCTAACTCAGTGCCTGCAGGAGAAAATGCATTTTCTATCTGATCTATTTTGTGTAGCGCATCGGTTGCCAGTGGCAGTAGCATACTGCCTTGTGAGTTTAGTTGCAGTCGATTACCAATCCGCTCAAACAGTCGAGTATCCAGTTGCTTCTCTAGCTCTGATAGTGCCATTGATGCTGCGGGAGAGGACAAGTTAACGATTTCAGCCGCTTTAGCCACTTGGCCACTGCGGGCTACAGCTTCAAAAATAGCGAGTTGTTTCAAAGTAATACGCATTAATAGTCTTAACCATTCATTTGGTTGATTGAGAAGTATGGCCTGTTCGACCCGCACTCGGTGCTGTCGACCAATTGGGTTGCTTAACTTTTCGCTTTGATCTCATTGGAGTGAGCGGTGTTTCTAGCTTTCTTGCTACCAAAACATAAAGGCTGCCGGTACTCGGTAACCAGGATTTTAAAGCATGAGACCAAATACTGTCACTTTTAACTTCATTTAACAGGTGATGGTGCAGGAGTCGCTCGTCGGCAACCACTTGATAACCTAGAAGACCAAGCCAATCTTTAACGCGAGAAGGCATGAAAAAGCGGCCATTCCAGGGGATCTCTTGTTGATGCTTTGGTAGCACTTTACCCAAGAACATTGAACTTAACGGATTAAACCCAACAATAATCAAATAGCCGCCCGAAATGAGGACTCGGTCGACTTCGCGAAGTAACCGATATGGATCTGCCTCAAACTCAAGAAGAAAGTTCATCACCACAGCATCGACACACGCATTTTGAATGGGCAATTGACTATAATCAGCCACAATATCGGCTTCAGGTTCATCAAAAAGCGAATACTGGCAACTAACGCCGACACCGGTTTTATCCAGCTTGGCACTGAGCGGCCCTAGGCTTAGCATATAATAGCCAAACACCCTCGGCCACCATGGAAACAACGCCTCTTCTATACTTTCACGTATCACGGCACCGTTTGGTAATTCTGACCAATGATAAGGTTTTAGCGGAATACCTGTATGAGTCAAAGCAATCTCCTGATCGGCTGAAGCTCTACTTTAATGACGAAAGCGGTATACAAGCAATAGCTTTGATAAGTAAACTTGTTTTAACGCTCAAATTATCGGGATTTACTATGTTAACAGTCACTCCATTACCCGCTTTTGATGACAATTATATCTGGGCACTGCAAGTTGCTCATATCCACGGTGCCTATGTCGTTGATCCCGGTGATGCTAATGTCGTTATCGATTTTCTTGATCAGGCCCAGATGCCTTTACTGGGTGTACTGATAACGCATCACCACCATGATCATACCGGTGGTATTGCTAAACTCCTTAGTCATTATGGCAGTAACACCCCTGTTTATGGACCTTTGAAGGAGAATATTGAAGGTGTGAATCAGCCCGTTAGTGCGACTAAAAACCTGCAGCTACACAATATTGAGCTAAACGCAGAGGTCATTGAAGTACCAGGGCACACCTTAGGCCATGTTGCTTATTTGATTGAAGATGTCTTATTTTGCGGTGATACTTTATTCAGTGCTGGTTGTGGCCGCTTGTTCGAGGGCTCGCCGGAGCAAATGTTAGCCTCGCTAACGCAGTTAAGTAATATCGTCGATAGCACCAAAGTTTGTTGTACTCACGAGTACACCCTCGCTAACCTCGCCTTTGCCAATGCCGTCGACCCCAGCAATGAACAGCTGCGACAATACACCGAGCAAGCACAACAGTTGAGAGCAACTAACACCCCGACGTTACCGTCATCTATCGCCCTAGAAAAAGCGATAAACCCATTTTTACGCAGCCATACCGAAGAAATACGCAATTCTTTAGCTGATAAATTCCAACAACCTATAATCGATAATGTGAAAAGCTTTGCACTTCTGCGCCAATGGAAAGACAATTTCTAAAAAATACTCTATCATAACTCGCTAATCCAGCGCCACCAAGCCAGATATACTCTGGCTTTTTTGGGCCTAAATCAAGGACACACATTTTACATGCGCGTACCCATTTTATTTGTCGCGGGGGGGATTGCCCTGCTGACTGGTTGCCAAACGTTAAGCAACCAACCGACTTCAGAAGGAATTTCAACTGCGCCAGTCGTGGCAGAAAAAGTCACCATAGAACCCGCTCAAGCTGACGTTGTTGAGGTGGTCGAAATCACTGATATCTGGCAACGGATCCGTCTCGATATGCAGATGGACATTCCAGATGAAAAGTTAATCAGACAGTACCGTGATTGGTATATCAAACATCCAGAACACTTAAAACGTATTTCAGAACGAGCTACACCGTTCATGTTCTTGATTGTGGAAGAGTTGGAAAAGCGCAACTTACCGATCGAATTGGCACTTTTGCCCATCGTTGAAAGTGCATTTGATCCTTTTGCCTACTCTCACGGTGCAGCATCTGGCTTATGGCAGTTCACCTCTCCAATGGCACGCCACTTTGGCCTGCAGATGAACTGGTGGTATGACGGTCGCCGTGATGTGCCCGCTGCAACCATTGCCGCACTTGATATGCTTGAATACTTATATGATAAGACAAGTAATAACTGGTTATATGCGATTGCCGCTTATAATACCGGTGAAGGCCGAGTCATCAACGCTGCTAAGCGCAATAAGCGCAAAGGTATACCGACTGATTTCTGGCATTTAGATTTGCCACGCGAAACAGAGCGCTATGTTCCGCAACTATTAGCGCTAGCCGATGTAATTAAGAATGCCGATAAGTATGGCATTATCTTAACCCCAATCAGCAATGAACCAAAGATTGAAATTGTTGAAATTGGCAGTCAAATTGATCTCGCGCTTGCTGCAGATCTCGCCAATATGACGACGTCCCAACTGCATAAGCTCAACCCAGGATTTAACCGCTGGGCAACCGCGCCTGAAGGCCCACACAATTTGGTGCTACCCGTTGAAAAAGCGGCGGCGTTTAAAATTGCCCTAAGCGAGACCCAAACTAGCGACAGGCTAAATTGGGAGCGTTATAAGATAAAATCAGGTGACAGCTTGGGCCTGATCGCCAAGCGTTATCGCACTACAGTGTCGGCGTTAAAATCAGTCAATAATATCAATGGCAATACCATTGTCACTGGCAAGTTTCTATTAATTCCTGTCGCAGCCAAGAATTTAGATGAGTATTTACTGTCAGCTGATCAGCGTAAAAACCGTAAGCAAAACAAGACTCGTGGGCAGCAGAAGCTAACATACAAAGTAGAATCAGGTGATTCACTTTGGAAAATAGCCAAGCAACATCAAGTTAAAATATCACAACTGGCAAGTTGGAATAGCATGGCGCCCAAAGATCCACTTCAAATTGGTCAAAAATTGGCGATTTGGACTGGAAGTCGCACGGCCAGTAAGCAAGGCTTAAGTGAAGTGATGCGTACGATTAATTATAAAGTGCGTAGCGGTGATTCATTAGCGAGAATTGCGAGCAAGTTTAACGTTAAGGTAAGCGATCTTGTGCGTTGGAACTCACTTGAGAAAAGTAAGTATATTCAGCCAGGACAAACGCTTAAATTATATGTCGATATGACAAAAGTGAGAGCATAAATAAGCTCAGCTAACTCTGAACGTTAGCACTGAGACCGTCCCCTAAGTTCGAAAAACAAAAATGCCGATAAGTTTAACTTATCGGCATTTTTGTTTACCTGGTCAATATAGATGATTCAATCTACATCTTTCATTGGCCAAATAACGATGTGATCTTCCATATAACGAATTTTGGTTTCGCAAGTCACTTTACCCGCAACTGACATTCCCGCTTCGATCATCGCGTCCTTTGAGCCTGTCTTTAACGGATGCCAAGTAGGCAAACCACGCCCTTCATTGAGACGTTTATAAGTGCAACTATCGGGTAACCAAGTTAGCATCGCCAAGTTATCGATGGTAACTTTGGTACAAGATGGAACAAAGCTGAAACGTTGCTCATAATTCTGGCAATGACCCTGTTTGGCATCTAATAGCTTACACCCGGCGTTGGTGTAATAAAGTTCCTCGGTTTCATCGTCTATCAACTTATTGAGGCAACATTTACCACAGCCATCACACAATGACTCCCACTCCGTTGTGTTCATCTGTGCTAGTGTTTTTTCATTCCAAAATGCCATCTAAAATCGTTAACTCTATTCTGCTCAAAGAGACGCTATTGTACACCAGCAATATGTTCTCTTGCACTACAGTTCAAGCCATAAAAATAGGTTTGCTTAGCTAAATTGACACTTGGCTTATATGTGGCGCATACAAAAATAGCGGCTTAAAAGCCGCTATTTTTATATTACCGTTAACTGATCGGTGGGTACTTAATTTTTTCTGAAAGATAAGTCACTGAAATGGCAAAGTAGTTCGATTTATTCCAACGTAGTAATCCGCGATAGTTATCGTATACCAAGTATTTTCGACCTTTCGCACCATCTGGCATCACCATAGAGATCATCATGTCATCTCGGTTGGGAAGATCGCTACCATTAAATCGTCTAACACCTAGCGTTTGCCATTGTGAAAATGTTTTCTTAACCGCTAAATCTGCCAGGGTATTATCAAATGTATCAGGGACTTTAACTTGTCGGCCCCACGTTTCAGACTCTTTCCAACCGGCTTGCTGCAGGTAATACGCTGCGGACGCAAACGCGTCACTGGCGTTGTTCCAAATATCTTTTTTACCATCACCGTCGCCATCTTGAGCGTAAGCTAAAAAGGAGGTGGGCATAAACTGAGTTTGCCCCATTGCCCCAGCCCAAGAACCTTTCATCTCTTCAAAGGAAAACTGCTCTTGTTCAGCGATTTTAAGCGCTGCAAAAAATTCCTTTTTGAAAAAGGCTTCTCGGCGACCTTCATAAGCTAATGAAGCTGTTACCGATAACACTGGATAATTACCGGTTAACTTGCCGAAGTTTGACTCTACTCCCCACAAAGCCACTATAAATCGAGGTTGCACGCCGTATAGCTTACCAATGCGCTCAAGCTCTACTTGATGAGTTTTGAACAAATTACGTGCTTTATCAACTTTCCACGCAGGAACCACTCTTGGAAGGTAGGTCTCTAACGTTAACTTTGTTTCCGGTTGTGCTTTATCAGAGGCTACCGCTTTCTTAAACATTTTGATTTTGGGAAAAACATCATCAATGATCTGTGTGCTAACGCCCTGCTCCACAGCTTCTTGTTTTAGCTGAGCAACATAATCGCTAAAGCTACCTCTATCGGTAGTGTTGGCATGACTTACCATCGCAGTAAAAGAGAGCATTAACCCACACGTTAATGTAAAAGCCTGTTTATTCAGTAGCATAAATACTCCCTTTGTCCTGACTAAATGCTGTTAATCAGGGTTATAACCAATATCTTTCTTATGTTGTTCTAACAAATTAATCACAGGTGGCGGTAGCTGTAAATAAAATCCTTTGGCATTTAATTCGGATTCCACTTTTTTGATATCAGCAAAACCTAAATGATCGCGCTTTACCAGCGGCAACATCATCACTAATTTAGGTACGCCAAACATCTCCATTAGAGCGGCAGGAACGCGTTCAAAATGATCACGTTTTTCAACAAAAAGATAGCTATCCGCTTTTCTTAAACTTTTATATACAGCACAGATCATATACGACTCGATTTCCAGACTATTCAACTTGCCAGCTTATGCCACACACTATAACATGGACTGTTAGGAATATAATGGATATCAGCGATACGCTGACTTTTCTAGAGAGTTATACAGGAATGCAAACACCCCGCCTCGAATTAAAAGGCTCCTCTTTTACTCTCTCTGTTCTGCATATTAATAGTCAGGATATGGCAGTTATAACAGCGGAGTTAGACAGTAAACTTGCTATTGCACCTCAGTTTTTTCTTGGTGCGCCTTTAGTGGTTAATTTAAGTGCCATTAAAACGAGTAATTTCGACTTATTAGGCTTGAAAGAAATTTTAACCAGCCGCCAGCTTATTATTGTTGGGATCACGAGTGCCTTGCCTGAAATTAACGAAATGGCTAAATCAATAGGATTAGCCATTATTAAATCAGGCAAAGCAGCTTCTAACCAACCTCAGATGCCAAAAACCACCAAAATCGTCAAACAAAACATCCGTTCAGGTCAGCAGATCTATGCTAAAAACGGTGACTTGATTGTGATAGGTGCTGTAGGCAATGGTGCAGAAGTGATAGCAGATGGCAGTATCCATATTTATGGCACGCTGCGAGGAAAAGCAATGGCTGGCGCCGCGGGTGATAGAAATGCCGTGATAATGGCGCAAAAAATTGAAGCTGAACTAGTATCGATTGCAGGTCAATACTGGTTAACTGAAAATCTTCAACAAAACGGAGCCGCTCAGAGCGGTTGTATTCGCCTAGAGGGCGAATCGCTTACGGTTGAATCATTGCCTCTGTAAGAGCGCAAATAAAAAGGAATAACAAATGGCGCAAATAATTGTTGTCACGTCAGGAAAAGGCGGTGTGGGGAAAACAACCACAAGCGCAGCTATTGCCACCGGCCTTGCATTAAAAGGTCATAAGACCGTCGTCATTGATTTTGATATCGGTCTACGTAATCTAGATTTAATTATGGGTTGTGAACGACGTGTCGTTTATGACTTCGTTAATGTCATTAACGGTGAAGCAAATCTAAACCAAGCACTGATTAAAGACAAACGTTGCCCTAAGCTATTTGTATTACCAGCATCTCAGACGCGCGATAAAGATGCGCTCACCAAAGAAGGTGTGGGCACGGTACTTAATAACTTAGCGAAAGATTTCGACTATATCATTTGTGATTCTCCGGCGGGTATTGAAACAGGTGCCATGATGGCGCTTTACTTCGCGGATATCGCCATTGTAACCACTAACCCAGAAGTAAGCTCGGTTCGAGACTCGGACCGTATTCTAGGGATGTTGCAAAGCAAGTCTAAGCGGGCTGAAGAAGGACTTGAGCCAGTAAGAGAATACCTTTTACTGACTCGATACTCCCCAGCTCGTGTCAAGACTGGCGAAATGCTCAGTGTGGAGGACGTTGAAGAGATCCTCGCCATCCCGCTATTAGGTGTTATCCCTGAATCACAAGCTGTATTAAAAGCGTCGAATTCTGGTGTACCTGTTATTATTGATACAGAGAGCGATGCTGGTATGGCCTATAGCGATGCTGTAGAGCGATTGCTTGGTGAAGAAGTGCCTTTCCGATTTATTACGGAAGAGAAGAAAGGTTTCCTGAAACGAATTTTTGGTAGCTAATTATGTCATTACTTGATTATTTTAAAACGAAGAAGACCCCGAGTACTGCTGCAACCGCCAAAGAACGTTTGCAGATCATTGTCGCCCACCAGCGTGGTGAACGCGATGCACCCGATTATTTCCCGCAAATGAAGCAGGAGATCATCGACGTTATTCGCAAATACGTAAAAGTAGGAGCCGATCAAGTGTCAGTGCAACTTGATCAAAATGACGACAACTTATCGGTATTAGAACTCAATGTAACCTTGCCAGATCAAGGATAACGAGTAAAAGGTGCAACCGGCATGTCTTGGCTATGTGACGGCGCTTTTATCGCTCCACGTTGATTTAAGGTGACCTATAAAAGTCACTTTTAGCAGATAAAAAAAGCCCGCTATATGCGGGCTTTTTTGTCAGTCTAATATTTGAGACTAAAGCTCTTGAGCAGAGCTGTAGATATAACGCAACGCTCTACAACGCAAGCGCGTTAAGTGCGTCGCTAACCACCGTTTTACGCCAGCCACTTAATACTAAAGGCAGCTTACCTTTTTTGCCATCCCATACCCATTCCAGATATTCATGGATCAATTTCTTCGAACCAAGTTGCTCAATCGGTACATCTTGCGCTTCAGCTTGTTCAGCTATGCACTGTTTAATACTCTTAAAGGCCGCTTTATAGCCCGTCTTAAGCGCTAAAACATCCAATGCTTTAGGGAGGTCGTCAAAGTTAACGTTTTCGATGATATTTAAGATATCTTTACCATGAATACGTTTTTCTTGTTCTGTAACCTCAGTCATTTTATACAGTTCATTAGACGTTTTCGGCATCTTTTTCGCCAAAGCAATCAGAGCATGATCTTTAACCACAAAGCCTAATGCTAAATCTTTAACTAACGCTCGATTTAAACGCCAACTTGCTAACGCTTTCAATACGGCTAACTGCCGAGGCAACAACTGAAATGCATTTTTAACTTTAAGATAAGCCACTTCTGGAGCGGGAGCATCAAGTCGACCTAACGTCATCCGCTCTCCATCTTCATAGACCCAATCTAATCTTCCCTGAGACTCTAGCTTTTCGACTAACTGAGGGTAAAGTTCGTACAAGTAATAGACATCATTCGCAGCGTAGCTTAATTGAGCTTCAGTTAGGGGACGTTTCAACCAATCGGTGCGAGACTCACCTTTATCCAGTTTTATATCAAGGGTTTGATCTACCAATTTGGCATAACCTAAACCATACCCCATACCACAAAGGCCTGCTGCTATTTGACTATCAAACAGACGATTAGGTTGGCAGCCACCATTATTGGCAAAGACCTCTAGATCTTCACTGCAAGAATGGAGCAGTTTGATAATATTGTCATCGGTTAACAAGCTCCAGAACAAGCTAAGGTTACTGACTGCAACGGGATCGATTAATGCTAACGTTTTACCGTCATAAGCTTGAATAAGCCCAAGGCGAGCATAATAAGTGCGAGTCCTTACAAACTCAGTGTCTATCACAAGTAACTTGGTTTCACGGTATTGCGCTACGAGCGCCGCTAAACTGGCATCATCGTCAATATATTGAAACGCTAACAAAGTCTTCTCCAAAAATCCTGAAATAACCTGAATTCGGTCTAGAAATGCTAAAACCGGCATATGCCGGCTTTAGTTTATAAAAAGTGGCGATTACCACTAATGATCAAGAGTGCTAATCGTTCTTAGCTTCATCTCTTAATTCACGACGTAGGATCTTACCTACATTCGTTTTGGGTAATTCATCTCTAAATTCTACCAGCTTAGGAATTTTATATCCCGTCAAATGTACGCGACAATGCTTGATAATGTCCTCTTTGGTTAAAGATTTATCGTTTGTCACCACAAATACTTTCACCAGCTCACCCGAAGCTTCATGCGGTACACCCACAGCGGCGACTTCGATGACTTTAGGATGTAGAGCAATAACCTCTTCAACTTCATTTGGGAATACATTAAACCCTGAAACTAAAATCATGTCTTTTTTACGATCGACAATAAAGAAAAAGCCTTTCTCGTCCATATAACCAATATCACCAGTGGCTAAGTAGCCCCCTTTATCGATGACATTAGCGGTTTCTTCAGGACGGTTCCAATAAGCCACCATCACCTGTGGACCTTTGGCAAATAGCTCTCCCGTCTCGCCTTGTGCTAACACTTTACCGTCATCATCTCTAATTTGGATGTCAGTGTTAGCCACAGGGAAACCAATAGAGCCATTGTAGCCTTCCAGATTATAAGGGCAGCATGTCACCAATGGTGAGGCTTCTGTTAGGCCATAACCCTCTAGCAAACGTGTCTTAGTGATCCCCTGCCACTTGTCTGCGACAGCACGCTGTACCGCCATGCCGCCACCAATAGACAGTTTTAAGTCCTTGAAATCGAGCTTAGTAAACGCTTCTGAGTTAACCAATGCATTAAATAGCGTGTTAACCCCTGTTAATGCCGTAAATGGATGTTTTTCAAGTTCGCTAATAAAGGCTGGTAGATCTCTTGGATTAGTGATCAGCAGGTTATTTGCGCCTTTATGCAAGAACAACAGACAGTTAACGGTTAATGCAAAAATATGATAAAGCGGTAGTGCGGTAACAACAAACTCTTTACCGTTAACCAGCAGCGCCCCATAAGAAGCATCAGCTTGAAGTAAGTTGCTCACCACGTTGCCGTGACTCAACATCGCACCTTTAGAGACACCCGTAGTGCCACCGGTGTATTGTAAAAAGGCTAAGTCCTCTTTTTTCACAACGGGTTTTACATATTGTAAACGACGCCCTTTTGAAAGGGCTTTACGCATCGAAATGGCATGTGGCAAATGGTATTTAGGCACCATCTTTTTAATATACTTAACCACAAAATTGACTAGAGTACGTTTAGGCGCACTGAGTAAGTCACCTAACCCCGTTAATATGACGCTTTCGACGGGTGTTTCAGCAACCACTTTATCTAACGTATGAGCGAAGTTAGATACAACCACAATCGCTTTAGCGCCAGAGTCCGTCAGTTGATGTTTGAGCTCACGAGGTGTGTAGAGTGGATTGACGTTAACCACAACCATACCTGCGCGTAATATGCCAAACAAAGCGATGGGATATTGCAGTAAGTTAGGCATCATAATGGCAACACGGTCGCCCTTACTTAGCTTTAACTCATTTTGCAGATAAGCCGCAAATGCTCGACTACGCTCTTCCAGTTTACGATACGTCAAGGTCGCGCCCATATTTACAAATGCGGGCTGATCTGCATATTTAGAAACCGATGTTTCAAATAGATCCACTAGCGAAGCATATTGCTCCACATCTATTTCAGAAGGTACATCGTCTGGTAGATTATCAATCCAAAGTTGGTCCACAAAAATCTCCTAATATTTCCACCTAATGGAAACAATACCTCAACGGTCGTTTGCAGCTTGCCAATAAACAAGCTAAACACTGTTAAATCTTTATATTTATAAGAAACGCCAATAAATCATACAAGCGTTTAAATTTTGATTATCATCACATAAATAAAACAAAAAACCTAGTCTCTTTTTTTGCCTTTAGCAGCCAAGAATAATTCAATTGCTAAAGCAACCTCTTTCGCATTACCCATATGAAGATGATGATCTCCCTCAAGTTCCATGACTTCAAGCTGTTTAAACCAACGTTGAGCAGTAGGTATTGCACTGTTCAGTTGGGAAAATCCCTGATGGCCCAAAACAAGTAATGTTTCGACTTCATGTTCTTGCATTAATGCGTCAACTTGGGTGTAAGCGAGTCTTAATGGGGAATCTAACTTTAAGCGGGGATCACTGCGCCAGCATACTCTAGAATCAATTTCTTTCATATTACGTTGAGTGATAATTTCGCACCATGCCACATCTAAAGCAGTAAGTTTATGGCGTGCATTGACAGCGACAGAAATATCTTTATAGGTGCTGGAATTATTTAGCTTATTTTGTCGGTAACGCTGATGTGCAACAAAGCTATTGTTGAGCCGCTGCTTGAGTTTACTCTCTTTTTCATAAAGCGGGGACAAGGCTTCAATAAGGATCAATTGACCCACTTTATTCGGAAATGCAGCCGTATAGGCTGACGCAATAATCCCTCCTAAAGAGTGTCCTAAAATCGCAACGGGTTGTTGATGTTGGGGAAGTGCATCTAACAATGCATCTAAATCGTAGAGGTAATCAATCCAGTGCAGCGGGTATTTACCTGGTCGGTGCTCAGATAATCCATGACCAGGCCAATCAATCGCCATTATTTGGTAGTTGGTTAAATAACGGCTTAACGGCAGAAAACTATTAGCGTTGTCTAACCAACCATGCAAAGCCAATATTAATGGCTTGTCCTGCGTGCCCCATACTTTCGCTGCTAACGTAATATGAGGTAATTGAATTGTTATTTCGTTTTCTTTTTCGCAGGACAGATCCATATTATAATTATTTTTTAGTGAACTTGAGCGTCATTCTATCGCTTTCACCAATGGCGAGATACTTATCTTTATCTTGATCATCAAGCGCTAAGCGCGGTGGTAATGTCCAAACTCCTTTTGCATAATCTTTTGTATCTTTAGGATTAGCATTAATTTCTGAGCTTTCAACAAATGTAAATCCCGCTTTTTTAGCCAGCGCTATCATTTCCGCTTGATCCATGTAACCCGTTTTAGCATCCATACCAGGGTTCGATCGATGTTCAACGATACCGAAAGTTCCGCCTGACTTAAGCACTTTATAAGCAGAGTCAAACACGGATTCTAAATAACCTTTCATTGCCCAGTTATGTAGATTTCTAAAGGTAAGTACTACATCGGCACTATTGTCATCTCCCAACGCATAAAAGCTAGGAGGATCGAAGGTTACCGTTGACCCATTACCTAATTTGGCTTGGTTATCTTTTAGCCATTGCTCAAACTTTTTACCGGCTTTGGCGCGATAACCATTACGTTGTTTTTCATCTTTTGGATTAGCGTCAAAATTGCCGCCAATGTAATGACCTTTATCTGCAAGGTAAGGCGCTAAGATTTCAGCATACCAACCTCCGCCAGGCCAGAGTTCAATGACGGTATCCGTTGGCTCAATCTCAAAAAATGCGATGGTTTCTTTTGGATGTCGGTAAGTATCTCTTGCGGCATTCTTACTTTGGCGGAAGTCACTACTAACAGCAGTATCTAGTGCGGTGTTTTCATGAACATGCGCAGCGGCAGTTAGACTAACAACTGATAGACCAAACGCACCGGTAAGAATAAGACTTGCAGCGAGGGTATTCATTTTCATTCGATATCTCCATATATAGGCTGGCATCAACCTAGCAGTCAATAGGTTAAAATCCAAGCCCAAGAAACAGAGATTTACACTTTGTTATATTATTTTGAGTTTCGCTTATCCGCTTGACTGTCGACTCTACGCCAGCAGAGAAATAACATGAATGCGCTGGTGACTAACCAAACAAGCACCCAAAACCATGCAGGGAGCCAGCTTTGTCCGGCTAACATATTGGCGTCACCCTGCCCTTGAAGGCCAAATAACACCGTAGGGCTAGCAAGAGCATTTAAAATCACCATTAATGCCATAATGCGTAAACTAGTGGCTAAGTATTTATTTAGCTTAAGCTTTAACGGCATTAAAAAGAGCAGTGCCAATGACACCAATATCGATATCGTCAGTAGATCTCTAGCCCAAAGTAATGTCGTTAAGATGACTCCTGCGCCTAACAAGCCAAAGCTAAAGCGGATCCCTTTAGGCCAAGTCGCAAACGTAAAAATTAAGTAGCCCCATAACGCAGCGCCAAAATAGCCCGAAAAACCAATAACCAAAGGCCATCCACCTTGGCTAAAACACAAACCAGCACCGTTAGGAAACAGCTGTATATGGCTCACAGCCCCGCCAGTGACTAGTGTTGCTAAACCATGAGACAACTCATGAAAGTAACTTTCTAACCATTTAAACGGCACACTAATAAAAGGCAGTTTAGTCACTAAAAATGCAATCAGTAGTTCGAGAAAAAAGCGACTTCGACTGGGCGTACCTGAAGAGGACTGAGCAGGAGATTCGCTTGAGTGCAGCGGAGAAGATTGAGTTGTCGGACGAATGCTAGGCATAGGTGTCTATACCCACCATTTGTTGGATCTCTTCACGCTTGGCAGCATGTTGATTAGTAAGATATTCAGCCACTGCACCGCGGTGGCCTTGAGTTTCATTTTCATACTCTACATGAGCCCCTAGCCTAGATGTTAGTGCTGCGGCATCTTCAGTATAATCATTAAACTGATAGGACTGCTGCGCTTGGATTGGCAATACAGGATCCGTGGCATCTACCGGCACCTTAGCGTGCTGGTTTATCCCTATCGACTTATTAACTTCAACTTTTGAAGGTGCAAGTTGATTTGAATTAATTTGCATCAAATCGTCCTTAATTTATAAAATAACGCCGCGAACTCTAATTTAGATACCTAGATGCTACTCTTTCCCAGGCAGTTTTTTCCACGTCACCGTATCACGTAGATAAACAGGCGTTAGCTCATCCACACTGGTGCTCAGTCCTAAAGCATGCCCTTTTTGAGCCAAAATCGCCATGAATTTGGCGTCTGGATATTTAGCTAACTCACATACTGTAAGGCCTCCCGCCAATGCCAGTAACTGCGGGTATGCTTCAAAACCCGTCCCACAGGCAGTAATCGTGTTAGCTTCATTCAAACTTAACACTACTGCTTCTGGAGCACTGACAACCTCTTCATTAACGAGAGTTGCTACGCCATCAACGTTGATATATTGTCCCCAATACACTTCACCCATACGCGCATCAATAGCCGCTAATACTTGCTTGGCACCATTTTCAATCGCAGCTTGTGCCATCGTCGCGAGCGTAGAAATACCTATCACGGGTAACGACTGACCCAAGGCTAACCCTTGAGTAATACTGGTGCAGATCCGGATCCCAGTAAAGCTGCCAGGGCCTCTGCCATAAGCAATTAAGTCAACCTCAGTCAGTTTTATATCTGCTTGTGATAACACAGACTTCACCATGGGTAATAACCTTTGGCTATGTTCGCGCGGAGCATCAGCTTGCTCGCTAAAGAGCAAACTATTGTGCGTTAGCGCGGCAGAGCATGACTCTGTACATGTATCAAGCGCAAGTATACTCAGCGGAGTTACTTCAATGTGCTGTTCTGTCATCTATTACTTACCAAACTCTATAATCGGGCTAAACACGTAAAATGTGTACCTACGTATTGCAGTAGAAACTCGCTATGACGAACTCAGAAATCAATACTAAGTCATAATCCACAGCATAGTTCACTATAAAAGAGCGAGGATTATACCTAACTCGCTCCGCAGCTTTAAGTAGAAGTGAAAAATAGTTTTATTATTACCCCTTTTTTCCAAAAAAGAGGCTGTGAGCAACGCTGAATGGCGACCACTCACTACCATTTATCAAAAGGCGCTACTGAGCCAACTCGATAAATGCAGCGGTATACATCTTAAGGTTCAGCATAAATTGATCGTAAGTGATAAATTCATGCTCGGTATGGCCCGTATATTCAACACCCGGCATAGCGGGTCCAAAACTCAGCGCATTAGGGAATAATTTGCTATTGGTTGAGCCGCCAATAGCCACTGGCTGCGGATTTTCAACACCGGTAAAATGGGCAAAAACGTCAAGTAGAGTATCAAGCTGCGGCGCGTCTTTCATCACCATTGGCTCTCCCCAATAGGTCTCCAGACCGACTAACTTAACCTGATGCTTGGCTTGCCAGTTTTCTAGGGCTGCATGTGCTTGGCTATCAAGCAGCTCAGGCGTTTTCCCCAGAGGACGGCGCAGGTTAATCATCACTTGAGTGCCCTTTTCGCCTGATTTTACAATTGTCGGCGCTAAACTCATCGGCCCCATAAAGTCATCTTGATAAGCAATATCACCAAATTGCTCAGCATAAATACCCATCCCTATCATTTCGTGAATAAAAAGTTGAGTTAACGAGGCTGTGGTTTTCGGCCACGGGTGAATGGCAAGTAACTGCGCCAAATGCGTGACAGCATTAACACCATCTTCAGGGGTTGAAGAGTGTGCGGCCTTGCCATCAGCAAAAATAAGTAAACGACTGCCTTGCTGTTCAAAACGATAATGCATCCCTTGCTGGGTTGTTGCCTGCTGTTTTAATTGATTAATCAGCTTTTGATCTGCAAAGCTAATTTCTGCTTGGGCTTGTTGAGGTACTTGACTACCAAAATAACCTCCTGAAAACTGATTAAGCGTTGGCCGCTGCGTTGTCACATTTTCATCAGTGACTTTGGGGATCACAAATTCAATTTTACTCCAGCCTTTTTCCGCGGTGACAACCGGATATTCTGCATCAATGGTGATATTAATATCCGCGGGCGTAAAAGTCGTCAAAAACGTTTTAAGTGGTGTCCAGTCAGATTCTTCAGCCAAATAAACCATCAGTTCTATGCGCCTATTAAGCTTAATGTCATGGTCTTTTATCGACTTCATCGCATACATAGCCGTGACAATGGCGCCTTTATCATCTTCTGTACCGCGGCCAATGAGTTTTCCTGGCTCTGATGTCATATCGAGTTCATAAGGGCTTTGCTGCCATAACGCTGGATTAGCCGGTTGTACATCTCCGTGGGTGATAATCCCCAGTTTATCGCTCTGCTGCCCCAGTCCGATTAAGATCACGTAGCCATGATCAACATAGTCTAAGCCTAATTGCTGGCTTAGGCTTTTAAGCTCATCTTTAAAGCCGATAAATTCTGGGTTGGTATCGGGCGTTTTGCCATTAACCGCAACAGTATTGAATTTGACCAAATTTTGCAGGCTTGTCACCATCTCGTCGGCATAATGACCAACAGCATAATCGGCAATTTGTTCAGATTGAGGTTCAACGGCAGAGGTAGGCAAACAAAATAAAGCGATAAATAGCAAAGGTAAACGTTTCATAGTCATCCATTTTATTATTATATTTCGAAAACGCGCCAAGTTTGCCATAACTTTTGCCATTAAAGTGATAAAAAGTAACCAATCAAAATATTTGTTACAAACAATACGGTTTTTTAATAGATTTAACATGTCCAACCGTGATATTTAATGACGTTAACGTCAATGCAAAGATATTGATGAAAATTAAAACAAGTAGAATCGGGGATTTAAAATATGAAGGGATCTACCCTTAAACCATTGGTTGCAGCCATTGCAATCACGCTCTCTCTTGGCGCATGCAGCAGTGCAAATAACAGCAGCGACAGCCAAATAGCACCTAATGTTGTTGCTCAGAAAATTATTGAAAACAATGCGAGCAATCCATTTTTTGCGCCATATGATACCTATTTTGGCATCCCAGATTTTTCTAAAATCAAAGCAGAACATTATTTACCGGCTTTTAAAGCTGGTATTGCACAGCATCAGGCTGAAATTCAAGCGATTATCGATAATTCAGATGCTCCCACCTTTGCAAACACTATCGAAGCGATGGAGTTTTCTGGTGAACTAACAACTAAAGTCGCCAGTGTTTTTTACAATTTAACCGGTGCCGACACTAATGAGCAGCTGCAAGCTATCTCTAAAGAAGTGTCACCAATGCTATCAGCCGCAGGCGATGACGTATTACTTAACGACGCATTGTTCCAAAAAGTTAAAGCTGTTTATGACCAACGTGACACGTTAAACCTGAATGTAGCTCAAGCAAAACTATTAGCTGATACTTATAAGTCGTTCACTCGTGGCGGCGCTAACCTAAATGATGCCGACAAAACAAAGCTACGTGCTTTAAATGATCAAATAGGCAAGTTAAGCCTAGAGTTTGGCGACAACTTACTTGCGGAAACCAACGCTTTTGAATTGGTTATCGACAGTAAAGATGATCTTTCAGGTCTACCTGAAGATGTTATCAGTATTGCCGCTCAAACAGCGACGAAACGTGGCCATGAAGGCAAATGGGTATTCACCACTTCACGTCCCTCTATCACGCCTTTTTTAACCTATGCAGATAGCCGTGAACTTCGCGAAAAGATCTACAAAGGTTATGTTGAGCGCGGTAACAACAATAACGAGCATGACAACAAAAAAATCCTAGCCAAAATGGCTGCACTTCGCGCCGAGCGCGCACAGCTCATGGGTTATAAGACTCATGCTCATTTTGTATTAGAAGAGCGCACAGCTCAGACGCCTGAAAATGTTTATGGCCTATTAAATAAAGTATGGCCAGCAGCGTTAGCTCAAGCTGAAGCTGAAGTTGCAGACATGCAGCAGTTAATTGATTCTGAAGGCGGTGATTTTAAGCTAGCAGGATGGGACTGGTGGTATTACTCAGATAAAATCCGTGTGGCTAAATATAGCTTTAACGAGCAACAAACTCGCCCTTACTTTTCACTAGAAAACACGCTTAAAGGTGTATTTTATACGGCTAACCGTCTATACGGCATTACCGTTAAAGAGCGTACAGATCTGCCAAAGTACAACGACGAAGTGCGTACTTGGGAAGTATATGACAAAGATGGCGAGATCATGGCTATTTTCATGGGCGACTATTATGTCCGTGACAGTAAGCGTGGCGGCGCTTGGATGAACTCTTATCGCCAACAGTACAACATGAATGGCGTTGACTCTAAGCCTATCATCGTCAACGTACTTAACTACCCTCGTCCCGTTGGTGATGCTCCTGCATTACTGACATTTGATGAAGCTAGTACGTTATTCCACGAATTTGGTCATGCATTGCACGGCATGTTGTCTGATGTTAAATATCGTTCACAAGCAGGGACTTCAGTGCCTCGCGACTATGTTGAGTTTCCATCTCAAGTGATGGAAAACTGGATGACACAACCTGAAGTGCTAGCGCAGTTTGCAAAGCATTACAAAACAGGTGAAGTGATCCCACAAGAGCTTGTTAAGAAAATTCAAGCGGCGAGTAAATTCAACCAAGGCTTTGCCACTGTTGAATATATGGCCGCGACCAAACTTGATCTTGATTGGCACACAGTGACCGACTTTATGCCTAAAGATGCGGCTAAGTTCGAAGCTGAATCCTTAAATAAAATGGGCCTTATCAGTGAGATTGCACCGCGTTACCGCAGTACTTATTTCTCACATATCTTCTCAGGCGGATACTCTGCGGGTTACTACAGCTACCTTTGGTCTGACATTTTAGGGGCTGATGCATTTGAAGCCTTTAAAGAGAATGGTATTTTCGATAAAGCCACTGCAGATGCCTTTAGAAATAACGTGTTATCGCAAGGTGGCAGTGAAGACCCTATGAAGCTATATAAGCAGTTCCGTGGCAAAGAAGCGGGTATTGACCCACTACTACGCAGCCGTGGTCTGCTAGCAAAATAAACCACCCACCTAGTGGTTAGCTAATTAAGTATTAGTATCAAAATCCGAGTTCTAGTCATAGTGCTCGGATTTTTTATGCTGGAGTTTTAGGATAAATGAAGCAAGCATTTTCACAGTATAAATCAACCAAGTCCTTACCCAGTTAAAGCACAACTTAGCGATAGCTAATCATCGCTATATTTATGCCTCTCCTCAAAAAATGCAACTTCTTGTATTTTTCCAGCACATTGAAGTGGGCTGATACAGATAACGTTCAGCGATTTAACATCCATCAACTATTAACATGACAACATTAGCAGTGCTTGCTGCACCAAAATATATACTCGTAAATGAACGCTTATTATCAATCTATATTTGATAATAATTCAATTATTATCCTGTTTAAAACCTCCAAATTACAGATTAATATACTGACATACCAAATGCACACTGCAATATTGGCATACCTCCAAACTTTATATAGGTACTCATTATGTCTAAAACTATTACTATTGGAGTCACCGATCTTTCATTTCATCGGGTTACAGCGGCTATCATTGCACATGTGTTATCTGATATGGGTTTTGACGTTACTCGTCGCTATGCTTCGCATCAGGCTAATTTTGAAAATCTCAAGGCTGGTGATGTTGATATGCTCTCTTCTGCCTGGTTGCCTTCAAGTCACGGAATTTATAAAGCAGATGTTGAAGAGCTTGAACCATTAATAGAATTAGGCCTGCACTATGAACCATACGCACATTGGGGGGTACCTGATTACGTACCAACCGAGGCTATATCACAAGTGAGTGATCTCCTGAAGCCTCATGTACTGTCGCGTACAATAAAACACATTCAAGGTATTAATCCAGGGGCGGGTATCTCCCGATTTTCTATCGAAATGATGGAAAAATATCACCTCAACGAAGCCGGTTATCACTTTCATACAGGATCAGAAGAAGATTGCTTTGGTGCGTTTGAACGTGCTGTTGCGAATAAGGAGTGGCTTATTGTCCCCCTCTGGAAACCGCAGTTTTTACACCATAAATTTAATATTCGAGAAATTGCCGATCCGAAAGGCTTATTAGGCACAGTTGATCGCGCTGTATTGCTGCTGCGCCAAGATCAAGCATATAAATTTACTTCAGAGCAACGAGTACAGTTGGATAACCTGTGTTTTTCCAATGAAATTATTGCCGAACTTGATTACAAAGTATCTCGGGAAGGTCAAGACATCGAAGTTGTAACACGTGAATGGCTAATGAAATAATATTACTGATACTGTTTTTACCTACGGCTATCTCAGCGGCCTTTTTAAAGGGGATAGAAGGTATTATTTTAAGCGTTATTTTTGTTTAATTCATATTTTCAAATGCCTCCCTCGCTGTAAAAGTACCTGCTCTACAATTAAGAAATAGGCCGTGGCGATGTACTACCGCCACGATGCTTACAGGTATAATTAAACGATGACACTATAGCCAAACGTCATCAACTTACTACAAATGAAAAAATCAGGAGCCGCTACGAAAGCCATTGATTATAAATAATATTAATATCAAGCATTCAGCATCTACCCATCCATCCCGATGCTGCAGATCCTCCCGTATAAAGCCAAGGAAGCCCAATAAAATATAATCCTTCAACATCATTACTGACCCTTGTATTTAGGAACAGAGTAAAATTTAGCAACACTTACAATTTAAGGCCTTTTTCGAACAAAACTCAAAGACATGAATAACCCATAACTTGATTTTTTTCTATGGAAAAACGACGTGTAACACGAGCGAATGAAATTATTCGCCAACACACTTTTGGCCAAAAGAAAGTTAGCTTTGGCCTAAATGATCCCAATGACCTGCAATCATGTCCTTGTGAGCTCAACGAAAACGTCCCTGTTTTCGAAGGCCTCAGCCATATCGACACTTAGTTATAAAAGCGCAAACTCTCAGCATTTGAGTTTTCAAATTTAAAAACACAGCTCTAAACACCTACCAACACTTTTATCGTTTGGCACGACTGTGCAGATAACTAATGCAATAAAATTAACCTACCTGTAACATCGTCAAATACAGAAAGCCGCTTAATGTAAGGTTTAAAATATGACAATGCTCCCTAAAATCATCAAATCGTCCTTGCTCAGTTGCACTCTATTTGCACTGACACTGGGCAACTTGGCTAGCGCTGACGATAGATTTAAAGATGTCGAAATAAAACCCATAAAACTCAGTGAAACGACCTACATGTTTGTTGGCTCTGGCGGCAATATTGGTGTTTCCGCAGGAACCGATGGCATACTTATTATTGACGACCAGTTTGCCCCACTTGCCGACAAAATATCTGCAGCGCTTAATCAAATTCAAGCTGGAGCGCCAAAATTCATTATTAACACCCATTACCATGGCGATCATACTGGCGCCAATGCACACTTTGGAAAAAATGGCACCATTATGGCGCACCATAATGTGTTAAAACGCTTGGCTTCAGACAGTAAAACGACAGCTGATGCATTGCCAGTTATTACTTTTGAACAAGGCATTACGGTACATTTTAATGGTGATGCTTTAAAGGTTCGCCATATGGGACCTGGCCACACCGATGGAGACAGTGTGGTTATATGGAGTAACGACAATATCGTTCATATGGGCGATCTATTTTTTAAGGATAAATTCCCCTATATCGATTTGAACGCTGGCGGTTCTGTTGAGGGGTATCGAGATAATGTTGCAGCAGTATTGCGTGACTTAGACGCACAAACCAAAGTCATTCCAGGTCATGGTGCGTTAGCTAACAAAAGTGATTTAACACGCTTTAAACACATGTTAGATGCATCAATTAACTGGATGAAAGACCAAAAAGCATCAGGCCTAACCTTAGATCAATTAAAGGCAACAGGTATGCCTGAAAAATGGAAAGACTGGAGTTGGAAATTTATCTCTGAAGAACAATGGATAGAGACCTTGTACCAAGGCCTCTAGCATTTAAATCCATAATACCAATTTATCCTACAAAGATAACATCAACATAATATGAGGGTGTTAGCACCATTAGCAGCGTTAAAATATTGCCACTCGTCAATTATATGGCGTATTATTTTACAACTGACTTGCGATCCCTCTAATCCTTCCTAGAATTTAACCATTAATCTTTCGCTATCACAGTACTGACACAGCATTCCTCTAAGGGAATATCGTGAACAAATTCCAGCATAAAGTAGATATCATTTATAGAGATATTTTAATACTCGATCTCACAAGTGAAAGGATTTGCTGCGGAGAAGAACTTAAACAATTTCATTGGCGCTGTTTCCATGCCAATACGCTTTCGGCTGCTATAAAATCGTTGCAAAAATATAATTTCCATGTCGCTATAGCGCTGATATCAGCGACTCAGCTGCAACGAGTATTGCATACTATCAACGCGCTTAATGAGGCCCAAGACAACCTCATATGGGTGGCTATATCGGTGGACAGCACGCTTGATAATGATCAATTAGCATCGTGTCTACCCCGTTACTTCACCGACTATCATCATCTACCCATCGACTGGGAACACTTCAACCAAACATTAGGTCATGCCTATGGTATGGCGCGATTAAAGCAACAAAGTCCACCGCCAGTTAATCACCTTCACCATGAAAACCCGTTATTAGGTAACTCAGGCCTGATCAATACACTAAGATCAAATATAGCTAAAGTCGCTAAGGTCGATGAGGCGGTTTTAATCAGTGGAGAAACGGGCACGGGTAAAGGCCTGTGCGCACATTTGATTCATAGCCAATCAAAACGTAGCAATGGTCCATTCATTACCATCAATTGCGGGGCTTTACCTGCCAGTTTGATCCACTCAGAGCTGTTTGGCCATGAAAAAGGCGCCTTCACTGGCGCCGACAAACAATATATTGGCCACATAGAACGAGCTAACAATGGCACTTTGTTTCTTGATGAAATTGGTGATCTTTCATTAGAGTCGCAAGTGAATCTATTACAGTTTCTGGAAGAGCACATCATTGAACGCTTAGGTGGCAGTAAAACAATTACCATTAATTGTAGGATTATATTCGCCTCTCATATTAACTTAGAAACCGCAATCGAAGAGGGACGTTTCCGAGAAGATCTCTACTACCGGATCAATATATTACATCTTCATGCGCCTAGCCTCAGAGATCATAAAGCTGACATTACATTGCTCGCAAAGGAGTACCTTCATCAATATAGTCCTACCCACCAACCATACGCCCTTATACCGCAAGCGATGGCGGCGATGCTTGAGTATGAATGGCCAGGCAATGTGAGAGAGCTTAAAAATCGTATACACCGTGCCATTATTATGGCCGAGAGTGAAAATTTAAGCGAAACGGACTTAGGGATCAAAGTTCCAAAATATCCGTTAGATGGAAGCGACATCGTCAACCTAGCGCAACATAGAGTTGAGATAGATACAGAACTGCTACTAGACGCTATCAAACGTAATGACCACAACATATCAGCCGCCGCGCGCGAACTAAAAATATCCAGAACGACTTTTTATCGTCTCATTAAAAAATGCAAAATCAAACTCTAGCAATAGCAATAGCAATAGCAACCCACATTCATTTAGACATCGAGGATCGCGGCAATGTTAAGATATAAAAAACAATCTATTGTGTTAATACTGACATCGCTATTTATTGTAGCTTGCCAGCCACAAGGTGACGCAAAATTAAAAGAGGAGATAAGCTCACTCAAGCAAGACGTTAGCCTATTGAAAAAGGATATCAGTCGCATAGGCAGCCAAGTTAACGATATACATACCATCGCAATGAGCTCACAGAAACCGCAATATAAAACCTTGCCCACTCAAACTGACTTAACGGCAAATGGCACTCTGCCCTTATTGGGCGAAAAAACCGCACAACTTGCCATTATTGAGTTTTCTGATTACCAGTGCCCTTACTGCAAACGTTTTATCGACCAAACCTTTCCTAAACTTAAATCCAGTTACATCGATACCGGTAAAGTTCAATACCTGACTCGAGATTTCCCGTTAAATTTTCACCCAAAAGCCAAGGGGGCCGCGATAGCCGCAAATTGCAGTCTACAACAGGGTGCATACTGGTCTATGCGTGATTCACTATTTGAAAATATGAAGCAACTCAGTGATGAGGTATATCAACAGGCAGCCACCAGCTTATCCTTAGACATGAACAAATTTAGCAGCTGTCTGCTCGATGAAGCGATAGCAAGCAAAATACAGCAAGATGTCGCCTACGGCACTTCCTTAGGGATTAGAGGCACGCCAAGCTTCATCATTGGTAGAGTTGAAAACAATCAATTGATAAGTCCAAAACTTGTCGTTGGCGCGCAAAGTTATGAAACCTTTGCCTTACTTATCGATGACCTGCTCGCAAAGCCTGCAGCAAACGATTAATGAGCCACAGGCAAGAAGGCGCTATCGGTTAATCCGTTGCAATATTAGATTGCACAATGCCAGTACAGTTCATATCAATCTCTTACTGGCAATTGTCCTATCAATAACTCTACATCAACGGATTATCACCTTGATAACAGCTCAATTCGGTGATTAAGATCCGGTACTGTAAAATCCGTTAAAGGGCCAGCCATTACCCTAGCCGCTAAACCCACTTAACTACAGAGCTGCTATTTATAAAGCTCTATTGCACTGACTCTATGACTCCAGCCTGACTTTCACTATTACCCAAGCCAAACTGCCCCGCTGCTCATTAAATTTAAAACCGAGCTAAAGTTACGTCTACCACGACCCACAACCCGAATATGATCAATATATTTCCAATTGATATTTTCAACCTATTCTGCAAAACAACAATTGAGCCAGTCTGTTTACTCTGTATTACAACAGCAACTGTAACAGGCGTTACAGCGCCAATGTGAACAGCTTTACAACCAAATCATTTACAAACAACCACTTAAGATAAATCTTCATTAGCCGCTGTTACATCAACGATACAGAAGTGCATTAAAAACGCAGCCGATTAAGTTTTTAATCAACATATTCAATAACCTACCAAAACGGCCTAACGCTTGCTTACTCTTTAACCATAAGTTTGAAATAAACCTCACTGTAACCCAGTCATAAACGCTTGTTTCAGCCAGGTAATCAGCCTTATCGGCAATATGCCAACCATGGCGCAACCATGCTTTTACGCCAAATATTGAAACACCCCAAGCAACAACTTTGTTTAAAGTTGTTAATAAACAACAAGTAATTAGCACGTTTTATCCGTATTCACTTATAGGATGGTAAATATTATGAAACGATTTAAATGCAAACAGCTTATCAGGGCGCTAGGTATTGCGCTGATAAGTACAACAAGCCTCTATGGTGTCACGAGTCTGACGACCGCCAACGCTGGCGCCTACGACTGGCTCGCTCTGAACGAACCGACTGAAAAGTACTGTATGGCCGATGCCTACCTCATGAAAGATGGCAATAAGCTAGCGCAGGATGCACTTAACTGTACCGCAAATGACGTCGAGATCACTAGGGTGACACCGACCGACCCTAGCGCGGAATGTAACTTAGGTGACGTATTCTCCTTCGAGGCAGATGTGACCGTACGAACCAACGCCAACGCGCGTTGGGATACCACCTTCTATCTCCCTTTGACAGATGCAAGCCCTCAGGTCGTGCATGGTCCCGGTCTGCGTGACTGTAGTATGATCTTACCGATCCCGGGTGACAGTGGCGAGACCGCTGATGTACAGTTAGACGGCGATCAATGTGGTGACATCACCAAGGCAAATGGCCCAGATGAATACGTACTACAGGGTGAGACCATCACCATGCTGTGTGCGGATGGTGATCAGGACAATCGCGCCGACTTCACTTACTGTGCGGCTTGGGATAACATCGAACGAAGTAATTGTACCTATGGAGAAGATCCATACGCTGGGCAGATCCCCAACAACAAATCCAAATGTAACTGTGACACCTTTAATATCGATGTCTTTATTAAACCAGCTCCACCAACGGTAATTAAAGCACTAGCCATTGGCCACCCATCATCTCGCGCTGAGCCAGGCGGCACATTTGACTATACCATGACCTTTACTAACCCTAATGCGCAGACCTCACTGTTTATCACATCACTCACTGATGAGATTGATATTGGCGGCGAAGGAACCTTCGACAGAACGGTCGATCTGTGGGGTGGTCTAGATACTGTCTTGCCTTTGGTAGACGGTGTGTACCTGACTGCAAGCAACTGTTCACAACCTGCTAACGGCGGTGAAATATTGCCTAGCGCCTCATACAGTTGTGCCTTCACGGTTCATATTGTCGACAGAGACTTGCCCGATGATCAAAGCCCTGAGTTCTATGATGACTTAGTCAAGCTAGCTCTGTTGGATAAGAACGGTGATATCGTCACTGACGGTGATAGCTGTGCAGCTATTCCAAGTAGCGTTGCAGGCGATCACTGTAGTAACGAAGTCACGGTACAGATCACCAATCTGGCACCGGCGATTACCGTAACCAAGACCGCTAACCCAACGGAAGTCTTGGAACCGGGTGCTAATGTTCTGTTTACCATTACGGTCGACAATGATGCCCAGTTCTGGGATTCTCCACTGACGCTAACCGCGTTAAATGACACCGTATTTGGTGATCTTCTAGCCGATGAGTGTTCCGCACTTTCCACCAGTATCGCCGAAAATGGTACTTACACTTGTACCTTCACTAAGTTCATTGGCGGCAATGCGGGCGATCTGCACTCCAATGTAGTGTCAGCTACAGCGGTAGATGATGAGCTTGATCAAGCAACGGGTAATGACTCAGCAATGGTTGATATCCGCGATGTGCCATCGTCTATCACCCTGGTTAAAACAGCGACACCAACCGAGGTACTAGAAACCGGTGACGATCCAAACAACTATAGCGATGTTAGCTATAACTTTACCTTTACCGTTAACGCTGCAGGTGTGGATGATGTGACCTTCAGCAGTCTTGTCGACGTGCCATTCGGTATTCTAACCGGTGACTGTATGGTCGACAGTGTGAATGGCAATCCTATCGCTGACACAGCCCTTAGTGGCTTTGTATTAGAACCTGGCGATTATGCAAGTTGTGATATCACCAAGAGTCTGCAAGGTAACGCCGGTGACACCCATCTAAATACGGCCACCATCAGAGGTGTCGATGAAGACGGCCAAGATGTGGACGCATCGGATGACGCTCTTGTGACCTTTACACCACTGGCTCCAGATACTGATATGGCGTTTGCCACCAGTATGCTAGTAGTGCTAGAGCTATCTAATGGCGGTTTCGAAGATGTGACCTTAACAGATCTTACTGTTATGGGCGTTGACGTTGTCGATGGTGCTGCAGGTGCTGACTTTATTTTCCGTAACGCAATAGGCGGTGAACATGCAGGAGTTTCCTATTCGGCTTGTGCCATAGGAACAGTGCTTGGTTACAGTGGCTCGGGTACCGATACCTATAGTTGTGCCTTTACCTTAGAATTAAGGCCTGGAATCGAGAATACTGATGCTATCAGTTTCTTAGCTGGAGGTGTTAACGGCGTAGTCGCAATCGTAGCAGACGATGAAGGCACGGAAGTAATCAACGGCGTTTCCGTTGAAGTTAATACCATTGAGTAACAGATAGCACTCAAAAGTTAACCATAATTCAAATGTGACATAGCAAGAGGGCGACGGTAATTACCGCCGCCCTCTTTATATCGCAATCGATAAGAATTGACTTAAGATGTAAACGATATCACAGACTATTTTTTACCATTGCCATGACCATTTCCATTACCACCGCTAGAACCGCTCAGGCTAAGGCTAACCGAAGCCGTTGCCGTCATATCACCATCGCTAATGGTATAGCTAAAACTGTCGCTGCTCTTAAAGCTCTTTGCTGGTGTATATAACACCTGACCACTGCTAGTGATTTGTACACTGCCTTTTGCGCCTTGGCTCACCGAGACGATAATAAGCTCATCGCTTTCTGCATCCCAATCATTGGCAAGTACATCGATAACCACCGAAGTTTTAGATGACATGCTGACACTGTCATTAACCGCAACAGGGGCCGTATTAGCAATCGATTTAACCGTATAACTGACACTGTCACTGCCTAAATAGCTTGTGTCAGTGGCATTTTGCGCATTAACTGCGATGTTAAATGAACCCTCGGCCGTTACTGCATCAGAGGTGATGCTAATATTCACCACAGCACTGGCACCGGGTGCGAGGTTCACCTTGGTATTACTCGCGCTCCAGCCTGTAGGGACATCGGCAAATACATCAAAACTGGCCTCCAAACAGGTTTCACTATCGTGACTGGTCACAGTAGCACTGTAACTAACCTGCGTGCCGGCTACCACTTCTGCTCCCTGAGGATTCGACACCACAATAGTAGGCGCTGTTTGCGTACATGTCGCGAGTGGGTTTGATACGGTATAACTCGCTAAATCATTGCCTATATAGCTATTTTCTACGCTATTTTGAGCACTTAAATCGAAATCATAAGTGCCGTCTTTAGCCACTGTGGATGACTCCACATTTAAGCTAATATTGCGGCTCTCACCCGGTGCTAAACTCACCACAAGGTTGTCAGAGCGCCAATCGGCAGGAACGTTAGCTGTCACATCGAAATCACTACTGGCACAGCTGCTACTATCCTGACTGGTTAATGTGCCGCGATAGGTTGCTATTGCTCCCGATGCGAGCTCACCACTGCTGTCGACCGACAAGGTAAATCTTGGGCTAGCCATTACGCACACCGCTGCTGGAGAGTCCACAACATAACTCACCATCCCCGTCTGAGCGTAGTTGCGATCACTAAGGTCTGCTGCACTGATTGCAATATCGTAAAAACCATCGGCTGCGGTACTTGATGAGTTCACATTAAGTGTCACTGTACCACTCTGCCCTGCTGATAAACTGAGGCTCTTTTGTGTCGCCGTCCAGCCATTAGGAACAAGCGCTGACACATCATAATCAGACATTGCACAGTCAGCACTGTCATTGTTGGTGACCGATACACTATAGGTCACAGCAGTGCCCGCCTCTACCCAAGCACTTTCATTAGGTAGCAATGACAAACTTGGATTAGCCTTAACGCAGCTTAGACCTGAGTAGCTAACATTGACGCTCGCTCCGGTAGTATCGGTCCATTCAGTCGTTATCGTCACGCCAGCATCAAGATCTTGATAACTGGTGCCAGCCAACAATGCTGCATCATCGAAATCATTAAGGCCGCTGTTAGGTGTCATATCGAGTAACAGGTTACTCTGCATGTCGTTCTCAGTCGCCAGATGCAATACCACGCCATCTGTTATACCGCTCATATCGGCTAAGAAACTGTCGAAACCAATTGCCTGACGATACTCGAGGTAATACCACAGCGGTTGACCAGTAACAGCATCGTTACCGCGGCGTACTCTAAGTGCCTTGGCTGCACCCGTCGGTGCTGTCTCATAGGCATCCAACAGATAGTTACCATCACTGCTTGCAGTGATAACTTCGCCCGCTGAAGAGGTGATCCAACCGAGTTGCTGCTTACTAAAAGCATTGAAATGGCCTGTGATTCCAGATTTACCCATGATATCCATAGTATCGCCATATTCAAATGACAAACAACGACCCGCTAATACCCCATCAGAACAATCAAGATCTTTGGCATGATGTAGCCCAAGGTTATGGCCAAACTCATGGCCAACGGTACGCAGGGTCATCGAGCCATTGATGAAAGCACGTGAAGGATTGCCACCGATTGTTCCCTGGCCCGTCCAGCCACAATTAGTGTTCTCGGGATAGATATACACCCAGCGATCATAACTCGCGGTATCTATGCCACTATCGATAACCGCCTGACGTCCATAATTGTCGATTGAGTTGGTGCTACACGTTGCATCAATCGGCAAGGTGAAATAGCCATTTACATCACCACTGAGCCAAGTTTGGCCGTAAGATGCTTCTTGGTAAAAGTTGTTGACGGTACCAAAGACTAACTCCTCAGCCTCCTTTACAGTCCAAGGCTCGCTGGTGTTGTCCTGAAAGTTTACCAGAATAACCAGTGTACGTTGCTCACCCAATGTACCCGACAATGTAGTCTCGCTGACACTGGCTATCGCCGTATCAGCGAGAAGTTGTAAACTCGTTAGCTCATCATTGAGCACTAAAGCTGAATCAATTTGATCGGCATCAGAGCCGTTGAACATCCAGCCTGTAGCTTTAACACGAACGCCCGTTTTCAGTTCATCAAATTTGCTATTCTTGGACAGGTGCAGATCAACGGGCCCGGTATCTGTCATTAACGAATGACGCAGGTGACCTTGACTGCCATCTTCATAATCCACGTATACCACTTCCAACTCACCCTTAAGCTCACGCTTCTGAGTCAACATAGCCAGAATGTCCTCCGGCATACCGGCTCTGGCAGATACTGGCAACACTGCACGCACTGCCGCAGAGGGATCGGTTTTAACTAAGTCGATGAGCAGAGTTTGGCGGGCCTGAGTGTACGCAATTAACTCTTGCTTAAGCTGCTTCTTATTTGATTTTTTCGCACGACGAAACTCAGCCATACGATTAGCAAGCATCAAGGTCTGTTCTTCGACTTGTTGCTTAGAAACTTGTTTATCTCTAGTTTGGCGGTTTGCTTGACCTTGGGCTGAAGCTCTCTCATGAGCTCCGACTCTAGCATGTGTTTCTTCGTGTGCAGATGAAGCAAACGAAGATGCGGAAAAAGTGATGGCTGAAAAAACCAGTAATGCCGTGGCTGGGAACTTTAAAAAATTGGCAGCCGAGTTCGATGCCACTATGGCATTTTCTTTGTTCAAAAATCATTTCCCCTAAAAGTAAAACTTACCTAACTAAATCGATCTAATGACAGATTTCTTATTTTGAATTTTCTGATACAAGGATTATTAAATCATCATGTGCAGAGAGCTATAGCGCATGCTAGCTCTGGGCTGACCAGTAAAAACTGACGGCATACTAGCAAAGGAGTTGGCGGAACAACAAATGAATATGGTTAAATTTTGATCGATCGCTCATTTTTTAACCTGACTGTTCGCTAAGTAATTGAAAAGGTATAGCTGGCCAAGTCTGTTTGATTTTCGAGCTACCATGATAGAGAATTGTTATCAGATATTAAGCCTAGATACGTCAAAAAGTATCATTTTATGATGACTCGTTTTAACAACTTCAGATATTCATTTTATAAATAGAGGGTTACGCGAGCGGGTTGTACGTGCTGAGTCACGACTAAGCCACATTGGAGTGGCGGAAAGTAAAAAGCGCTAAATAGCGCTTTTTTGTAATATGTCACTCCAGTGCCAAAATTTGTCCTATCAGTAAGAGGTCTGAAAATGGCTCATAATGGGATTAACTTTCAGTCAGCGGCACGGCCTTGTTTTCAAGCAATACAGGAATGCCTTCATTGATCGGGTAAGCAATTTTATCGAACTTACAAATAAGCTGATTATTTTCTTTATTATATTCAAGCTTTCCTTTGCACGTTGGACAAGCAACAATTTCGAGTAATTTTTTATCAAATGCCATGCTGTTACCTTTGTTTATCTATGACCAGTTGTTTAATGCGGGCCAAAAGTTGTTGATCAAATGAAGGTGGTAGCTTCGCATCTACGGCTAAATACCACCAGTTATCTTTTGCGAATTCGCGACATTTCACCGCATCTTTTTCTGTCATCAGTAACGGATGTTCACCCGCGAATGCTGTTAGTTCTGCTTCGGTATAAGCGCTGTGGTCGTCAAATGCCTGTACTTTATCAGGCCTGAAACCTAAGTCCGATAAAGTATCAAAAAAGCGGCTTGGGTTACCAATACCCGCCATCGCCACCACGGCTTGCTCAGGTTCAGGGGCTTTTAATTGACTTCTATTAGCGCTGACAGAATGCCAGAGTGTTGGTTGCAGTCGCATTTGCTGTTCATTCGCTTTAGCAGCCCCGCCATTAACAATAACGTGATCGACCGTAGAGGTACGCCAACACCCTTCCCTTAATGGGCCAGCAGGCAGCAGCATGCCGTTACCAAGACGCCTTTCACCATCAAGAATGATCAGCTCGATATCACGGGCCAATGCATAATGCTGTAATCCATCATCACTGATGATGATATCGACATCAAAATCTGATAACAGCTGATGTGCGGCATCCCCCCTTTTAGACCCCACAACCATAGGCACTGAGGTTCTGGCGACTATCATCGCGGGTTCATCTCCGACCACCGCTGCAGAATCGTTAGGGCGTACACTGCGCACGCCATCGATATTCGCGCCGTAGCCCCGACTAATGACACCGGGCTTTAATCCATGCTGACGTAGAAGTTCAATTAGATAAATGACCATCGGTGTTTTACCGCTGCCCCCGACCGTAATATTGCCCACTATAATCACAGGAACCGGCAATCTGACTGCCGATTTTACACCTAGGATATACAGCTTTCGCCTAACCCAGCTGACAGCTGCAAAAATGATTGATAGCGGCCACAGCGCAAATCTGAGTATATGGCCGTCATACCAGAGTTTGTTTACCCAAGACTGCATTTAGCTTCCAAACTGCATCTGATACAGGTTGTAATATACGCCCTGCTTTGCAAGCAAAGACGTATGAGTGCCTCGCTCAACAATCTTGCCTTGGTCAACAACAAGAATTTGATCGGCGCTTTCAATGGTTGATAATCGGTGCGCAATAACAATCGAAGTTCGGTTTTGTCTTAGGTTATCAAGCCCGCCTTGAATCGCTTTTTCTGATTCAGTGTCTAAGGCCGATGTTGCTTCATCTAAAATCAATACAGGCGAGTTACGTAATATCGCCCGCGCAATCGCAATACGTTGTCTTTGACCACCAGAGAGCATGACACCATCTTCACCAATTTGGGTATCAAGCCCCTGTGGCATAGGGTCGATAAACTCCATCGCATGCGCTAGGGTCGCAGCGTGAATAATCTGCTCGCGCGTAGCTTCACCAGGGTAGGCGTAAGCAATATTATTGGCAATGGAGTCATTAAATAGGGTCACTTGTTGGGAGACTAACGCTATTTGGCTGCGTAGAGAGGTGAGCTTGTACTCATCAATATTGACGCCATCGAGGGTGATTTCGCCCGATTTTAGCCCCGTATAAAAACGAGTGATCAAACTGGCGATAGTCGATTTACCAGATCCTGAACGGCCCACTAACGCCAACGTCTGACCTTGTTCAACTTTAAATTCGATACCGTTTAGCGCCAATTTCTCATGCCCAGAATAGCTGAAATCAACATTATTAAATGCAAGTTCACCCTTAACACGTTCAACTTCAAGCTTTCCGTTATCCCTTTCAGGCTTGATATCAAGCAATGCAAACACGGTCGTACAAGCTGCAATACCCCGTTGGAATTCGGCATTAACGCGGGTAAGGTTTTTAATGGGTTGTAACATTGCCAGCATAGCACCCAAAATTGTCGCAAAGGTACCTGCTGTGAGCTCTGCTTTCATGCTATCAATGCTTGCTGCATATAAGATAAACGCAATCGCAAATGAGCCAATAATCATCACTAGTGGCTGGCTAATCGCTTGAGCGGTTGCGAGTTTCATTGTTTGATAGCGGTTTTGATCATTTACTTTTGCAAAGCGCTGCGCTTCCGTTTCCTGACCGCCAAAAGATAATACATTCTTATGGCCTTTAAGCATTTGCTCTGTCGCGGCGGTAACACCACCCATTGCAGCTTGGATATTCTTCGACACTTTTCTAAATCGGCGGCTAACCACCGCAATGATCAACCCGATAATGGGACCGATAACCAGAATAACTAATGATAGTTTCCAAGAGAAATAGAACATAACGCTTATCATGCCGACAACCGTAATACTGTCGCGCACGATAGTGATCAGCGCACTACCCGTCGCGCGGGCGATTTGTTCTGTATCGTAGGTCACGCGGGATATAAGATTACCCGTGTTCTCATTGTCCATATAACTCACAGGCAAAGTCAGATAATGTTCAAACACCTCTTGGCGCATATCCATTATCACTCGAGCACTCATGTAAGCGATGCAATAGGTCGACAGAAAGTTTGCTAAGCCACGTAGGCTAAACAACACAATGACCACAATAGGAGCGATCAGTAACACGTCACTACTAGAGCTAAAGCCACCACTCGTACCAAGATCAAGATTACTTAGGCCGCCAGAAGCTGTTTGACTTGCTTGCCCGACAAAACCTTCATCAATGAAAGGTTTGATGACGGCAATAAATGTGGCATCAACTAATGCATACATGATTAAGCCAATAACGGCAAAAAACAGTACTTTCTTAAGCGGTTTCAAATAGCCGAGAAGGCGCTTAAAGACTGTCCAGACTTCATTTTTAGGAGATGTTGTCATTGAGAGAATTTACGTATTGGCAAAAGAAGCATTCTACTCTGGATTTTTGATCTCACCAAACCTAAACACTTTGTTATACCAAAATGGCGCAAAATCTGACCGATATGTATAAATTTTGGTACTGTCAGACTGAAAAACAACACTGACTTGTCCCTGTTCTCCAGTCACTAACGTATCAATACCCAAATCATCATATCGCGCCCAAACATCTTTCTTGGGAAAACCATATCGGTTATTAAACCCCGCAGGAAACAACACCAGTGTTGGTGATACCGCATCAATAAAACGTGCACTTGAAGAGGTTCTGCTGCCATGATGTGGCGCTGTCATCACTGAACTGGCAATGCCTTTATGATGTATAAGTTTTTGCTCCGCTTCATGTTCAATATCTCCCGTGAGCAAAATACTGTTGTTATCTTTGAATAAACGGATCACACATGAGCCATTATTGCCTTTAGCAGGTATTAAAGGACCAATAATCTCGAGATTGATGGTTTGCCACACAATATTTTTAGGTCGACAATTAACCGTGCCCCACCTTTTATCATCTGCTATAACGATGGCCTCGGGGTAAGCCGTCATAACGACTGACACGCCACCAGCATGGTCATTATCAGCATGGCTAATCACTAAGTAATCAATGTTAGTAATGCCTTTACTCTTTAAAAACGGCAAAATTATACGCTCGGCATAACTAAAGTTTTCACCAAAACGGGCTCCGGTATCGTAAATAATAGCTCGACCATTGCGCTCTATCACGGCTGACATCCCTTGGCCTACATCCAATAAATGTACCTTCCATTGCTGATGTTGCACACCAAATATCGCTTGATAAGCCAGTATTAGGGCCGGCAGCGACATGACACTAAAGGCGAAGCGCCAATGCATAGCGCGAAATTGCAAACAGAGCCAAATCCCAAGTATCGCGCTCAGTCCAGCAGCTATCCATTGTGTTGACAGATCAAGCCAAGCAAACTCGATACTGCTGCCCATGTCTAACAGCATCAGTACCGGTTCCATCGTTAACTGTGTCAGCCAAAAAAGATTAAGTGACTCAGGAGCAACACCCGCCAACATTGCCATGATAAATATCAACAGTGATAATAAAGCAACGGGTAAAACAACAAAACTAAACCAAGGCACCAGAAGAAAGTTGATTGCAATACTGATTATCGACGTACCAGCAAAGAAAGTCGCTTGTACTAGCCCTAACACAAGAGCCAATCGCCACTGTATCGCCCAAAATGCAACAATCCAGTGTTGAATGCCACTGCAGCCATTAGCCACTTTTATACGCAATACTTTGGCAATTGAGCTAACTGCAGGCTGATTGGTCGCCACGTTAGTTTCTAAGGCTTCAAGCCTTTGCGGATTAAACCTTGCTATAGTGATTAAAATAACCGTCAACGCCATAAATGACAGCCAAAAACTGGCACTAAGTGGACTCAAAGGATCCAGTAACAACACCATAAATAGCGCATACAACAATCTCTCCCAACTGCTTGAAAAACGACTCAATAGCCATGACGATATATAGGCTAATAGCATAATGAGGGCGCGTTGAGTTGATACCGAAAAACCCGCTAAATACGCGTAAGCAATTGCCGTCACGGCACAAAGCACCATAGCGATAACATTGTTACGCCGTCCTTGAGTCGGCAAAAAGTGAAACAGTAACGTTTTACTCAGCAGGAATATCCAAAAGCAAGCCACTGATAAATGTAGGCCTGATATCGCAAACAAGTGACCCGTACCGGTATTTCTCAGCTGTAACCAACGCTCTGATGTCATTAGGCTTCGATCGCCAACTAAAAGAGCAAACAGCAAGTCTTGTGAAGAGTACTCAGCCAATGCGGGTTTTAACTGTTCAATGAGCTTGTCTCTAACACCTTTTTTGTCGCCGAGTAACAGCCCTGCCGTCACCTTGCCTTTAGCAAAAACATGTTTACTCAGTAGGTATTTCTGTTGATTAAACCCTCCTTCATTTAAAGGGCCTGTAATCGACTTGGGCTTAATAGTGAATAACCACTGCTGGCCAACCTTAACTTTTGGCGGTTTTGACCACGATAATCTAAGCTTTCTTGTGAGCTTGTGGGGCAAAATTGAATCAACCAGCATAATATCCATACTAATCCAGTCGCCGTTTGCATGAACTAGTGATATGATTTCGCCCCTAACATTGATAGCGTCAGTGTTTTCACCCGTGTCCCAGTCCATTAATAACGCATAGAACATCGTTATCCAGCTGAGTGCTAATAAGCAACCAGCTAACATAGGGGCACGCTGAATCACGACCACAGCCATTAGAATACACAACGGCACCAAGGATAGCTGAGGGAGCGATGGCCAGATCATTGCTGATAATATCGTGGCGCAGAAGCCACACATGAATCCATTCATAATGAAGTTAGTTAAGACAGTAAATTCGAGTTATGCCAAAAAAACTTATAAAAAAATTTATGCCCAAGCCTGAAACACTGCGTAATCATAAAAATCTACGCATGTTCGGCGATCTATTACTAAAGCCTAACTTATGGGCTCTCAATAGGCGTTCAGCACCGGGGGCGTTTGCTGTAGGACTTTTTGTTGCGTGGATCCCAATGCCATTTCAGATGGTACTGGCTGCAGCGCTAGCGATTTTATTTAACGTCAACTTACCCGTTGCCGTAGCGCTTGTTTGGATCACAAACCCCGTTACTATGCCGTTTATGTTCTATATGGCCTATATACTAGGGGCAAAAATATTGGGGCATCATCCGCAAGAGTTTGCTTTCGAGGCTAGTTGGCAATGGGTTGAGTCATCCATAGAAACCATTGGCCCCTCTTTTCTAATAGGCTGCTTGGTTTTTGGATTACTGTGTTCGGTTACGTCCTACTTCACCATTAAAACGTTATGGAAGTACTCAGTGCTCTTTAAGTGGAAAAAACGCAACAAGGAATAGCACGCCATCTCTTTTAGTATGCTGTACAGCAGGCTTTGATAACGTAAATAATCTTAATAACAAAAAAAGCAGCTTATCGCTGCTTTTTTTGTTATGTAAGAGGTTCATCTTAGACGCTAATGCACTGCTTGATTTTCCAGTACGCTTTTCATCGAAGGGACGATGCTGGTTGGATCAAGTCGCATCTGATACCAATTCACTCGCCAGTCAAGATGAGGCCCTGTTGCACGACCTGTCGCGCCAACTTCGGCGACCTTATCGCCTTGTTTAATCTCTTGGCCCTCTTTCACGTACAACTTACTTAAATGTAAAAAGCTTGAACTAACACCGAAGCCATGATCAATAATCATCGTTCCACCAGAGTAGAACATATCATCAACAGCAAGCGATATAACACCATCAGCAGGTGCAACCACAACAGTCCCGGTTTTTGCGGCAACGTCGACCCCATAATGTGGAGTGCCAGGTTTACCATTATAGACACGTTGACTGCCGTAAACGCCTGAAATACGCCCCGTTAGCGGCCAAATAAACGTTTGGTTAAACGCGTTGCTTTTAGTAAATTGTGTTCGTGCCGCTTTGACTTGCTTACTGTCTTGTGCCGCACGATTTTGGGCTTTGGGATCAGGCTTCATGATTTTCTTACTGATCCCATTCACATTTTGGATCTTGTATTGTCGCTTTGCTAAAGTCAGCGGCTTTAACTCTGTTAATCCGTCAGGATAAACAAGTTTAAGCAATTGCTTGAGTTGTGCCTCCCGAGCAAAACCAAACGCAAATTGCCCTTCAGAATTTACATCAATAGCAGCATCGTTTAAATAAACCTGAGTACCCGGTTTAACTTTGGCGCGAATTAACGAACCTTGTTTAAGCTCGCCATTCAATTCAACTTGAGCATTTACCTGCAACGATAAACTGCTCACGAGACTTGCAATGACGATAGGGATTATTTTGCTCAAAGTGAGATCCTAAAAAAGACTAGTTATTGGCTTTTCGGCTGGCAATTGCACCCTTGCCAACGCCTTCATAAGCGATGACTTTAAAATCACTGCGGGGTACTTTTTCTGACAAGGTTTGCACCATGTAGTCAGCTAACAATTCAACCGTCGTATCATGTGGCAAAACATCGCAACACTCTTTTGGCATTGCAAGCTGAAAATCACCTTGTGGCGCTTGATAATGAAAACCAAAATGAGTGTTGTCGCTGACGTTTGTCTGTGGTGACAGCGTTAGGGTGTTCACCGAGACACAATCTTCTTCGCTACCGAGGTAGATATCGTGCCAGCGTTTAGCCCAGTACTCATCCCATTTAGGCGCTGCTGCGCCGTTTTCAAATACGGTCACGGGGCTTCTGTGCCCATGAGCGATACGCTGACAGTTGCCATCATGCTTCTTTAGGCCATGGGTATAATGGTAAAATGGAGCGTCATGGAACTCATTTCTCAACGTCAAAGAGATCCCCTCAACGTTTGCAGGCAAGACCTCTTTAAGCGCTTTTTGCAAAAACGCATTTACGCTTTCAAAATCGATGATTTCACTTGGAATTAAGGCAAATGCTTGCGAAGGACACGCTAAATGTATATCCCCTTGCTGGCTACTAAAATCCATCCATACTCGGTCACCTTGCTGTTGCCAACGAACTTCACTACAAGCAGTAGGCACCAACAAACGATGATCAGCAATATCGTCTATAGTACTTTTAATTACGCGCTTCACTTTGGCAAAATCGAGCACCATGTTTTGCTCATCTAAACCACCGTCGAGCAAAACATCGACAATCCAGCTCTCTCCTACCATGCCACGAATAGGACAAAGATAAGAAAAATCAATAACAGTTAAATCTTTAACAAACAGTTGCATTTGAGCTCCTAGGTAGAAAAACAGTCTACCTTGCACCGTCCAGGCAGCGATGGCTGCAGGATGTAATAACAGGTAAAAAGCAGCTTTTTAGCCGCCCTCTTTAGAATTTCTGTAGCTTACAATGATAAGCATTATTATTCGACCACTTTAAGCCTAATCAAGGCTATTATCTGCTGCCATAAAAAAACCGAGTGCTAATACACTCGGTTTAAACCCAACAGAGTTAAACTCTTCTTTTTTTATTCGCCTTTCAAGCGACGATCCAGTTGATCTTTAAGGTTTGCAGGGACGCCTTTGATGATAATGCTGTCTGACACTGGGTCGTAAATAACTCTTTCGCCCAAGTGTTGACTATCAAAGCTCAACGTTACTCCACCACCCGTACCTGAAAACTTCTTCAACTGACGAAGTGTTGGCTTGTCTCCTGGGAACTCCTCTTCAAGCTCATAGTTACCGCCTTGAGCAAATTCATAAAATGAATCCATTCCTTGATCCGCTAACTCATCAGCGAGATCTTTCATGTGAATGTCAGCCCCTTCATCACAACGTTCGGTGCAGTAATCAAACACGCGCTCACGAGCGACTTGACGCTCATCTTTGTTTAATTCGCTGCCGCCGACAAAATCTTCAACCGCATTCAATAGTGATTTATTTTGCGCTTTGGTGTTAACACCTTCAACACAGCCCATGAAATCGAGGAAAAAATCAGCCACTTTACGGCCCGCTCGTCCACGGACAAAAGATATGTACTTTTTAGAGTCAGGATCGGCTTGCCATTCCGTTAAATCAATCCGAGCAGCAAGTAGTATATTGTTGAGATCAAGGTGGGTATTTTGGGTTAACTCCATATCATCTAAAACGGTCATTGATGACTTGGCGTTCAGTAGCGACACAAAAAGGTAATCACTGGTCATGTAGGTATAACAGGACAGTAACAGGAAACCACCGGTACTAAAGTCATACTTGGCTAACTCTTCTTGCAACAATTTTCCAGCAATACCCGAAAACTCAACAAAGCCCAGTGCGTTATTACGATATTGGCTCAGTGCGGTTTCAAATTGGGTGTTAGCTTCACCATCTTCACCACTAATACCGAAGTGGCCAAAGCCTTTACCAGCCTTACCTGTATAGGTGTGATGGAGTTCATCTAACATCGTCTCAACGGCTTGACTATTTAATAGCGGTTGTGGGCGTAACCGACAGCTGAGCTGACCTTCTCCATCTTGAGAAATGGCATGGATAATTGCTTGTTCGACGTTAATACTCATTGAGCCTCGATAGAAAGTTGCTTAGAGCGATAGCCTGATAGTCAGCTCTATATGAAATAGATAAGTCAGTTTACAACCACAGCCGTAAGATAACATCTGCTGTGCCGGAAACATTTAGGCAGACATCATACCAGACAAAACCCAGAAATCCATACGAAAAATAGTGGCTAGAAGTGTAATCGATCACACTGAAAAAGCACGCTAATGAAAGACAATAAAAGATGAATAAATCAACGTATTTCTGACTAAAAGATGTAGGTTGAATAACCTAGTTTGATTAATACTCTTTGCCGATTATGCATTTAACCGCTATGTTCAGAATAATATGGAAGCACGACCTTACTCACAGCATCGATTAGTTAAATGATAAAAGCACTCGCTCAATGGTAAAAAGTGCAGAGCTTATTGAAAAAATCCGTTATTATATGCCGTTAATCAGGACTTAAAGTGAAATTTTTCAATTATGGCTATCAAATCAAAAAATTCAAACACGCAAGTTGAGTCTATCATTGCTGAGCTTTTAGCAGTATTAGAGAAACACCAAGCCCCCACAGACTTGAGTCTGATGGCACTTGGCAATTGCGTTACACATTTATTGCAAAACAAAGTGCCTGCAGAATCTCGCGCCGTTGTTACCGAGCAGTTTGCCAAAGCATTATCTCAGTCAGTAAAAAATAACTAAGATTAAATGTAGGAACCACATTGAGTAAGGGTTTAACGATAGTGATTAAACCCATTAACCGCATTTACAGAATAATGGGTCAACATGGTTGAGCGACAAAAACAGTTAGGACGAGATCGAGTTTCACGCTTAATAAGCTGGGGACATTGGTTCGCTTTCATTAATGGCTTACTTGCTATTGTGGTTGGTTATCGGTATCTCGACACTGTCGGTTTTCCTGAATCGATTATAGGCTCGGTTTACCTCGCATTCAGTACCATTGGCCACTTCAGTTTTCTTGCTTTCATGGTTTATCTGGTATTCATTTTCCCCGTCACTTTGTTGCTACCTTACTCAAAAATCCTCAGAGGCTATGCGGCCGTTGTGGCGACCTTAAGCTTGTGTATATTGCTATACGACACCATTATTTATGACGACTACGGTCTGCATCTTAGCCCTTTTGTGTTTGACTTAGCGTGGACTGATCTCAACGGGCTACTGCAAGGTACCTCCTATATTATTACGCCTATCGGTATTTTAGCGATTGAGCTTACCCTCGCTAATTATCTATGGAAGCGTATCGAAAAAATTCGTAAGCGCAATTATGGCAACAAAGTTGTTGTCGTTGTTGGTATGTGCTTTATCGCCAGTCACCTTATTCACATATGGGGAGATGCTGCCGAAGTCACTGAAATAACACAATTTGATGATGCTTATCCACTATCCTATCCCGCGACAGCAAGAAGCTTTATGGAAAGTTATGGCATTGATAACACTCAAGTTCATCAAACGAACCTCCGCCCGAAAATCAGTCTTAAATATCCTCTAACGCCAATGCAGTGCGTGGCGGATGATAAGCCCAATATCCTATTTATTGCCATTGACAGCCTTCAAGCAAAGCTTGTTAATGATACGACCATGCCCGTTTTAGCAGCCTACGCTAATAAAAACCTCTCTTTTCAACAGCATCTTAGCGGCGGCAACCAGTTTAATAGCGGCATGTTTAGTCTACTTTATGGCTTGCAAGGCAGTTATATGAACGCAATAGACCTGCACTATGAAAGCCCGGTATTGACTCAAGAACTCATCGCCAGCGGCTACCAATTAGGTTTATTTACCACCGTCGATACTCTTGCTCGCCCGCAAGCAATTTTTAATGACTTTGAACGTATTGATGCTCAACACCAAGATAGTTATGCCCGCTCAGACCTCAGTTCGATTAACAACTGGCGCCAATGGACTCAAGCAGCAACAAAACCTTGGTTTACGTTATTAAACCTAAAATCACCCGATAGCTATGATACTCCTATCGGTTTCTTGGGGATTAAAACGGTAAAAGCAGACAAAGCACTTAAGCCTGCACAAAAAGTATTATTCAATCAATACCGTCAATCTTTGAATTTTATCGATACTCAACTCGAAAAAATCTTGAGCGACCTACCCCAGAACACCATGGTTGTGATTACTGGTGTCAGCGGGAAAATGTTTACCAGCAATCCTAACGAAGCCAGAACCAATCTATCTCCTGACAGTGTTAGAGTACCAATGGTTATCCATTGGCCAAACCAAAGGGCTGCCAAGCGTATCAACTACAGAACGACCCACAATGCCCTTGTACCGACATTAATGGTCCAAACATTGGGTTGCACTAACCCAGCCACTGATTTCAGCGCCGGCAGCAGTCTTATGCAGCCCAGTGATGAGTCATGGGTCTATACTGGTGATAACCGTATTTTCGCCATTTACCAAGAATCTGAAATAACCACGATTGATCGCCACGGTAAATATCGAATTTACGATAGTGAATATAAGAAACGCCTTAAAAAGAAGTTGAGTGCACCCGAGCTAATTGAAGTGATGCGCGAAGGAAGACGCTTTTATATTCATTAAAATAGCGTCAAAAGAAGACATACCCAAACAACTTGGGTATAAACTAGCCAAACAAATCGAAGACTTTAATGAAGCGCTTGCACTCACAATTATGACTTGATACAGTGCTTGCTCTTCAGAATGCCCCTTAGTTTATAACTTGTTCTGTAGCAAAATTCGGGATATGGCCTAGTTCGGTAGGGCGCTTGTCTGGGGGACAAGAGATCACAGGTTCAAATCCTGTTATCCCGACCAAATATCAATAAAAAAAGCCAGCTGAAAAGCTGGCTTTTTTTATTGGGAACTCACAGCTAACGATGTCGTTAGTCGTGACAATCAGCACACTCTTTGATTGTTAAGTCGACAGTGTGGAGCTCAGCATCAAGCTCATGTGCACTCGCCATATCATGACAATCGTTACAAGTGTTGATTGTCGCTTCCATTTCAGTGTGAGCAGCCACGTCGATTTTTTCGTGGCAATCGGTACAATCAACCGCCATAGCTGAAGCGGAAAAGACCAGCACTGCGAACATAGATAAGTATTTCATAACGGTTCCTTAATCACGGAGTAGTTGCACTTAAATACGATTTTTCACCGTCGATTTAAGATGCACGTTCAAAAACCCCACCAGCTAAAGTCCATTAATTAATAGAGACTTAGACCATGGGATCCCATGACTAATATCATATGAGTTAATATTAACTGAATATTAAAAGATGCCCTATTGATGAATAAATGCTGGATAAAAAATGACTGGATATCAATGCTGTGAACTCGGTCATGTCCGCAAGCGACTAAGACTAAATAAGGTAGGAAAAACTAAACAAAAATTCACATAGCGATTTTTTATACAATGACCATAGTCACAATGACTAAATACATCGAAATCCAGTTCGGTGGCACCATAACAGTTGCTATCCGGTAGAAAAGTTAATAGATTGTAAAGTGTGACTTATAATAAAAAATGGCTAACGTGTAATCTTGCTTAGCCAAATCAAAGGTTTCGCTTTTGGACAAAATCAACCAGAAAAAACTTCTCATCGCATCCATATTAGGGCTAGTAGGTTTCATCATTAACCTCTACCCATTGCCTCTATTTGCCAATATACAACTTATTCTCGGTAATGCCACTTACGTTATTTGCGCCATCTTATTCGGCCCTTGGTATGCACTCTATACAGCAATGATAACCGTGTCAGGCCTGTTTATCGGGTGGGATAGTTGGCATGTTTATTTACTGTTTCCAATAGAAGCTGTATGCCTAGGTTTAGCAAGGAGAAGAGATCTCTACTCGCTCTATGCAAGTATCGCTTTTTGGATTGTTATTGGGATGCCACTGTTTTATGTGTACGCCATACTCAATACCAATTTACCGAGTAGTCACCTACCATTTATCATACTAAAGCAAGGTATTAATGGGGTTTTCTATACAGGAATAGGCTCATTACTTGTTATCTTAACCCCCTCTTTTTGGTATTTTCAACCGAAAGCTAAACACAAGCAACGACGCACTTTTAATGCGCAGTTAACCTACGCATTTACTCTCGTCATTTCCTTAGCGCTACTTTTAGCTGCACTATTGTTTAATAATCAGTTTATTAATCGTTATCAATCACTATTAAGCGATAACATTAAAGAATCAGCACTGCAGTTAGGAACCTTGGCTCAAGCCTACATAGATACTCATGTTCAAGCGTTAAACAATGCCGCTAGCGGATTAAGTTTAAGCGAAACAACCTTAGCTCAACAGCAATTATCGCTGTCTAAACTGCATCAAATGTACCCAGGCTTTATCACTATGCTCATTGCCAACGAACAAGGACATATCAAGGGAGCGAGTCCAGTTTCACGATTAAAAGATCTCACTGGTAACGATACCGACCTCAGTATTATTGATCGAGATTACTTTATTGAATCGTTTGTAAACCAACGAAATTTCATATCACCGGTCTTTTTAGGCCGAGGTTTTGGTAACGATCCTATTGTCGCGATAAGTGCTCCTCTTTATGCTCCCCATAATGCATACCGTCCTATTGGGATTATTGAAGGTTCGCTGGATCTAAACAAATTCAAAGAGATTGATGAAACAAATAAAAAGTTCAAAAATCAATCTATCGTACTCGTTGACCGTACCAATCGCGTTATTTTTGCTTCGCCGGAACTGAGTATCAACCCACTATCTGCATTTAGCTATTCACAAAATAATACTAATTATACAAGTCCTTTGCCGATGCTGAATATTATTGATAAAGATAACATGGCACCTGAATATGTATTTGCGTCCTTCGAGCTGGAGAATAAATGGACGCTGTACGTGCTTAATCCCTTTAGACCTTTAGTGTTATTAGTCGAAAACATGTATATAGCAACCTTTGCCATACTGGTAATTTCACTGTTAATTACTTTTTTTATTACTCGGGTTATCAGCGCCAGATTGACACTGCCATTAGAGAGAATTGCCAGTAGGTTCAGTACCTCAAATGAAAACGATAATCACGACTACGGCATTGATGACGAATCACCTAAAGAGGTCTACTCACTCTATATGCGTCTTAAGCAAAGCAAGAGCTTGCTCATTGGCTACCAATTAGCGTTAGAAGAAAAAGTAGCGTTAAGAACATATGAATTAGAGCAGGCGAATATCAAGTTAAAGACTCTTGCAGAAAAAGACTCACTCACAGGGCTTTATAATCGCCGCTATGCTGAAGATCAGTTTTCAATAATCCAAGAGAGCTGCCAAAGAACTGATGAAGTCATTGCCATTGCCCTATTGGACCTGGACAGGTTTAAACACATAAACGATACCTATGGTCATTTAAGTGGCGATCTCACGCTTAAGACCGTTGCAAGCCTGTTAAACGATGACTTTAAACGGGATGGTGATATTATCGTGCGTTTTGGCGGGGAGGAGTTCCTCATCATTATGCCTTTGTGTAACGCATTGAAAATAGAATCTCACCTTGAACACTTTAAACAAAAGCTAGCGGACACCATCATTGCCCCTCCTGGTAATACAGCCCCTTTTAATGTGACCACAAGTATTGGAGCCGTTATCGCTAATGGCACTTACAGTGATTCTCTTGAAGACTGGATAAAGCAAGCCGATATCAACTTGTACAGCGCTAAAAATGGCGGTCGAAATAAATTGGTATTTACAACCTTGTCAGAAACCCCAGCTGAAAACGATGTTAATCAGTAATAACCTTATCCATTTTGTCCATCATATAACCAAAAAATGGATTCCATTTTTGTCGAAGAACCTCACTTGCAGGAACGCTAAGCACTCCGCGTTCTCCTTTTGAAGCTCCTGCACCGATTTGGATCCTATTGCCAGCCTGTTTTTTATATGGGCCATATAGCTCGTCGTCTTGGGGAAAGGGTAAGGCAACATGGGACAATGAATAAACCTGTTTAGGCCAATGCTGAATAACAGCTTCAATATCGGCTCCATTAGTGAGATTTCTTGCCTGTACCGCTCCCCTTCCCCCTCCAGTATTTTCGATTAATGTAAAATCGAAATCTAGTTCTGTCGTGTCAACTAAATCAAAGAAAGGGAGCAAAGGATCCGTTGGCATTAGGCTTAAATTAACTTGAGTACGATTAATATCGAACATCACTAATTCATGGTTTTCCCCCTGCAACCGCAGATACAGATCTCGCAGTACCGCCATGGTATCAACGGTGTCGTCAGTCAAAGATTGAAAGGTGAGTACGGGCGCCAGCCGAGCAAGCGATTGACTATCGAGTTGGTTTAATAATTCAACATTTCGACTTGCAAGCTGATAGACCACATCGCCAGCATTAACGGCAAATGAACTGTATTTGAAAGGATCATATTCGGTTTGAATGCTGTTCCAGCTTAGCTTATCTAACCCCAAAAAATTGCCCAGTATTGCCTGCCATTTTGCGCCTGCTGCCACTGGCGGTAGACCTATTGCGGGTGAGACAAACACCAATCCAGAAAAATCGCCAGCATCCCCTACCCTTAACTTCTCTAGCTCATGATTAAGCGCCAGCGCTGCACCCGTTGAAAAGCCAACCACATACAGCGGTTTATCCTGCAGAACCTGTTTCATATGCTCTACAGCAATAGAGACTGCTGCAGCCATGTCCTGCCAATTTATATCGGTAAGCCCAGAGGGCAGTGTTCCATGGCCTGGTAATCTTAACCCTAGAACATGAGCCGATTCTTGGTAATGCTTTGCAAAATATTGCATTGTATAAGGCGAGTCTGACATTCCATGCAGTAACAACACGCCATATTGCGCATGCTCATTTTTCCACTCAAAGCTTCGATTCCAATTTTGCTGCCACTTATTAGGATCAGAATAACTCCCCGGTAAATAACGATTAACCACTAACAAAGAGTCAGATGTTGTTTTAGCGGTAACCTTGCGCTCAACCTCTGCGAACAGTTTATCTTCCAAACGCAGGTAATCATCAAAGTTGGCAATGCTGGGTTGTTGCCTATATTGTGCCTCAAGCTCCGTTGTGTGCCATAAATCCAGCGCCGGGCGTGAATTTAAATACCAAACAGCACCCGCAATTAAGGCGATGCTGGTTCCCACTGAAGAGTAAAACAGTGCAAACGCCAAATGCTTAGTTGAACCAATAATAATGGATTTCATCATCAAATTAACTCACTGATTTAAGTTGTTGGTATTCATTAATAAATCGAAATAGTATACACACTAGATATAGCTAACTTACACTGCTTTTAACGCGAAACAAATAGACACTATGATGATCGGAACAGAACTGGCGACAATTTGCTTTTATCTACCAACCCCTCCAAAACTACCAGAGAACTGGAGTTACCAGGATTTAAATGCAACGCAATCCATGATTGTATTAAATGGTAACCATTGGCGGAAAATTCTGACTATCATGGCAAAGATAACCGTTAATGGCCAAGATTGGCGACGCTATCGTGATACGCTATTATTAAAACAAGAAGAGTCGATAGTGATTACCGCCCTATCTTTGCAATCCGAACCGAAAGTTCACATTATATGTGGACAGGAAAGCGCCCAGAGTCTACAAATAAATAGAGCGGAATTTATTCCTATCAGCACTCAATGTAGCAGCCTACTGAAACACCCACATCAGTCCATTTATCTTTGTCCATATTTAGATTATCGACAATTTCCTAACAAACAGATTAATCAATTAAGACAAGAACTCGGATTACAGCCGCTTGATTAGCCCAATTAAGATAATAAGAGTTAAGTTTAACAGACCAAAAAAAAGCGCCTATAAGCGCTTTTTAAGTGATAAACCGTTAATCGTAAATTGTCGGGATAGCGTCACGCTTATGCTGCGTCGCGCGGTAAATGCCAATCAATTTACTATTGACGAACTCACTAACCTCTTTGCCTTCAAGAAAATCATCTATCTGGTCATACGTCAGACCTAGTGCTATTTCATCTTCTAATTGAGGCTGTCCCTCTTCAAGATCTGCAGTAGGCGCCTTATGGACCAAGATATCGGGCGCGCCTAAAAAGTGAGCCATCTGTCTTATTTGACGTTTATTCAAGCCGAATAATGGGGCTAAATCACATGCTCCATCACCCCACTTGGTATAGAAACCGGTAATATTTTCTGCACTGTGATCTGTACCTACCACTAAACCTGCCACTAGCCCTGCTATCTCATATTGAGCAACCATGCGCATTCTTGCTTTGACATTGCCTTTTACAAAATCCACTTTAGCGCTATCAGGCAGTATCATTCCAGCAGATTCAATCGCATTGATGGTTTCACTATGAACCCCATCTACACCTTGTTTAACATTCACAGTCACTTGTTTAGACGGGTTGATAAATTGACATGCTAACTGAGCCTCATCTTCATCCTGTTGTACATCGTAAGGAAGACGAACGGCAATAAATTGGTAATCATTCTGAGCAATGCTTTGATTAAGTTCATCAACAGCTAACTGGCATAAGCGCCCGGTTAGCGAAGAGTCAACGCCACCACTGATCCCGAGGACAAGGCTTTTGCAGTGTGATTCCTTGAGTTTCAGTTTGATAAAGGCCACCCGTCTTTGCACTTCATACTCTGGCTCAATAGCCGCTTGAACCTTCATTTCACGTAGAATCTGTCCCTTCACAAGCTGTGCTCCAATAAAATGACGATATTTAGCAAATCAGCTTGGTATTATGAGCCAAAATACTGATTAATACAGTGTTATCTTGTAACATATTTTACTACTGCAATTTTTTCCTAGCCTATATAATTAACCAACCGCTAAAATAAAAAAAACTCAGCGTAATCCCGCTTCGAATGGTGAAAATGAATGATCGAAGAGAAAATTGAATATTGGCACAACCCAATAGTGCCTGATATCGAGCTCAGTAAAGCTAGCTTTCAGCGCTTTGAGTTCGATCAACATATTCATCTCGACTATCACATAGGCGTGGTGACTAAAGGTGGACAAAAATATCAACATAAAGGGACTAGCTATCAACTTGATAAAGGGTTTATTTCGACTCTAAACCCCGACGAAGCACATAATGGACAAAGTACCCAAGTACAAGGTTATCAAGCCAATGTTATGGCTATCCCGGTAGATTATGTCAATCAAATCGCCAATGAGCTTTGCATTAATGAACAATTTTTCAGCTCACCTCTTTGTTGGGCCCCTGACCTGCATCTCGCCTTTTCACATTTACATAAAATACTCACGAGTCCCCAGACACAGCAAACGAGACTCTCCATAGAGACACATTTACTGGCTTTACTCACTGAACTATTTGAACGGTTTGGGGCTGTTCACACTCTCACGCCTACTCGTCACGCCCTCTCCCAACAACAGCTGGGTAATATTAAGAGCCAGTTTCACGATGAACTGTACAGAGAATTTAAACTCGATGATTTAGCCGTTGCCACAGGCTTAAGTAAGTTTCAGTTTTTACGTCAATTTAAATCGGCAACAGGTATGACCCCACACGCCTATTTAAAACGCATACGACTGGAGTATGCCAAAAAGGCGTTAATCAAAGGCGAGCCGATAATAGACATTGCACATCAAGTCGGTTTTTACGATCAGAGTCATCTAAATAAGGCGTTTAAGAGTGCCTTTCTTATCACGCCATCACACTTTCAAAAACGAGTGCTTTAGTACCAGGATCTTTCACAGCACCAATATGTCGCCCAACCTGCAATAATTTACAATACCTAACACCAACGATCAGCCATCATAGATGACAATATTATTATTCGGACTTTTTTATGGAACTGCAATTGCTGCTCTCTTTAGCCATCATTCATTCGGTCGCACTCGCCAGCCCTGGACCCGATTTTGCGTTAGTCGTAAAAATGGCAAGCCAAGAAAGTCGTGCCACTGCCATTGCTGCCGCGATAGGGATCTCGGTGGCTATCTTACTGCATAGCCTACTTAGCCTTACTGGTGTCAGCGTGATCATTAAGAGTTCGCAATGGCTATTTATTGCAGTCCAACTCATTGGGGCATCATATCTAGGTTGGATGGGTATAGGTGCCGTTCGTAGCGCGATGACACACTTTCAAACTAAGCGGGCTAAAAAGGATGCTATTGAACTGGGATCCACAATAACGACCAATACAGCTCATAATAGGCTGTCCATCAAGCAAGGGTTTCTCCGGGGTTTGTACACCAACTTACTTAATCCAAAAGCAATGGTGTTCTTTATCACCTTATTTTCAGCTTTGATCACACCAGATATCAACTTGCTCACCAAGATTGTCGCAGTATTTATTATGTTAATATTATCTTTGTTCTGGTTTATATTCATTGCCTTAGTACTGTCAAAACCGACGATACAGCAAAAAGTTAAGCAAGCGAGTCCTGTCATCAATTTGGTTACCGGTCTTCTCTTTATCTCCGTTGCGGTGATCATCGTCTGCGGCGCTTTTTAAGCGCCATATTACTCTCGCCAAAACTCGCTTATTTGCCGCCATACTGCGGCAAATAAAACTTGATAACGTGAATATCACAACCACGCCATGAGTCAGTTTGTTAACCTCATATGCATTAGAAGAACCAATTCAGATAGATCCCAGCAAACATTTGTTTACTGCCTCCCTTTGTCTCGTTCACTTCAGCCACCGATTTGCTTGTCGAGTCAGTGCTGGATGCTGAATAGATTTGTGCATTACGTTCAGACTTAATGCCCTTTTGTGGTGTGATATGACTCAGGTGTCCAGATAAATAGACACGTTGATGAATCGGGTAATCCACTTTTATACCCATTTGAAAATGGTTAACTCCGTTATAACCGTCAACGACAAACTCATAATCGAAAGCTTGGGTCACATAGGGTGTTACTGACACGCCGTGAGCCAATACAAAACTCATGCCTTGCAGACTAATTTCAACATAATGCCCATTAGCCTCAAGTGAGTATGTGTGTTCAATGATGGGCGTAAACCAATCTATTCCTGAATAGGAAAATGTCGTGAATAGTTCAACATCACTTTCGCGATCAGCGCCAAAAATTTCAATAAATTGGATACCTGCGGTAATGTCAAAAATTGCAGTTGATAACAGTTCTAATTCCATACCTATATTTAATTCAGTGTAGTCTTGATGTGTCGCCCTTCCAATACCAGCGTCCAGGAGTAGATAACTCAGATCCCAGTGTGCATTCCCCCAGAAAATACCTCCCTCATCGAGCAGATTGCGTCCTTGGTCTATATAGTGTGAATCGATACCCAAGTCGACATGAAAGGCAGACTCAGGTTGCTCAGCAAGATGCTGTTCCATGGTGTTATTCGTCATTGCCGTCGCGACAGTCATTGTAGAGGCAAGGAGTATAAATGCCTGAATAACAAAAAATGTTAAACGATAAAACTGACGAGAAATACGATTTTTTACTTGTTTATAGGACATAAGTAGTCCTCCTATCTAATCAGGATCTAATGTGAAAAATGAAGGGAAAAACTGTTTCGCAGTAATTGACTACAAATTGAATTGTGAAATAAATTTGTAGTCACAATTCATATGATTAATTAAGTAAAATCAATGAAGTAATATAAAAATAGATCAACAGACCGGTGACATCGACTATGGTTGTAATAGCAGGGCTGGCAACTACCGCAGGATCTTGCCGACATAACTTTGCCATAAATGGCAACGCAGCACCGATCACCGTAGCAGTAACGACCTGAAAGAAGAGTGCTAATGCAATGGCACTACCTAGCATGGTTAAGGTGATATTACCCGGGACCTCAGCATTATGTGACAGAAACAATACTTTGCCAAAAGAGACTAGCGCCAACCCTAAACCGATAAAAAGTGAAATACGTAGCTCCTTCCACAATACATCACACCAACTTTTCAGCTTTAGCTCACCCAGTGCCATAGAGCGGACTATCACTGTTGCAGCTTGGCTTCCTGCATTTCCCCCCGTATCGGCGACCATAGGCATGTATAGTGCTAAAATAGTCAATGCCATGATGGCATCATCATAACTTTGAATAACCATACCTGATAAAATCCCAACAGCAGCTAAACCGACAATCCAGAAAATTCGCTTATGAACATGTTCCAAGACCGTTGTCTGCATGTAAGGTGTGTCGTCGTGAGTTCCCTGAATGCCCATCAACATTTCAACATCTTGAGTCTGCTCTTGTTGTAAAACAGACATCGCTTCTTTGGCACGCAGTACACCTGCAGGCTTACCCCAAAAGTCCACTAAGGGTAAGTAATCATTCTCGCTATGTTGCAACTGTGCCACAGCCAGCTCTCTATCAGTGCTGACATGACATGGAGCCACCCAACGAGCAATATCAGCCAATATTGCTGATGGCTGATATTTGACTAATTGATGTAACTCCAGGGTCAATCGATAACAGCCCTGATCATCTACGATAAAAAGCACTTGCTCATCAAAGATATCTGTTGATTGCTGAATTATATCAATCGCTTCACTGACCCGCATATCATCATTAACGCAACGCTGTGGCCTGATTGTCGCCACGGCAATAACTGGATGAGCTTGTGACGCTATTTTTTCCATGTCACTCATAAACCCGCTAGGCATAAGGTGAATAACAGTCTTTTGTTCAGCCTCTGGTAATTGATTATAAATATGAAAGTATTGTAATAAAGACAGCGTTTCAAGCCAGCGTTGGATAACGGTACTATGTTGCTTTTTAATAAAACCAATAAGCTTGCTTTTATTGCATTCATTATCAACTTCAGAATTAAAGCCATTAAAAAACACAAAGTCTAAATTAAAACCTTTATTGATACCATCTGAAGCACTTACTGTAATGTTGGACATGTTTAGTCCTCCCAATATAATAGGATTTAAACTTTATTTAGCCCAAGATAATAATTATTAATGTTTATCATTGAAAGACAAACAGCACTAACTAAGTTAAGACTAATGGATAAACAGTATGAAATAAACAGTGAGGCGGGATATAAATAGGCAGTAGGATAAAAAAATTTACATATTAACTATTACCATACTTTTCCACCGTCACTGTTTTCTCTACTCGGAGGGATTTCATTTTCCATAATACGTTCCTAAACTATCGCTATAAAATAGAAGAAGATTAAAGCAAAGCCTTAACTTACAAAGGTTCACTGACCAAAAACAAGCTATTAAAAACAACTAACTAACAATCTTACAGACTAATTCTCATACAGTGCAGCAAGCATAGCTGTCACAAAGGGTCGTGAATGCAAGGCAGAATAATCAATATTGGGGAGCTTTTTAAGCTGAAGTTAAAATGAGAATAGGTTTTTAATAAAACACTATTTTTTATTAAAAATCATCTTCAAAATAACTTATATTCTTCGGCGAATCACCGTGGAATCATTGAAGCCCATAGAATGGCCTAGTGTTATTTATTTGAGCTGGATTATAATCATAATAGAGTATATGTCAACGTGAAACAGCCTAATTTACATCGTATTACCGTATTCTATCAAATTAATAGATATATCAACAAAGTAACCGTACACCCACCTGATTAAATTAATTTTTGATTAACGTTATATTAAGCCTTGATTAAGAAATAAAATTATGCCGCGTAAATTAACGTCCTTGTTGTTATTAATATTCACAGAAAGGCTACATATCAAACCATTAATATAAACGGACACCAACTTACACCAATTGATATTTTTCTAATCGATACAGAAACGCTTTATAACTCAGTCCCAAGAATTTAGCGGCTTTCGTACGATTACCTTGATGTTTGTCCATTGCCTGTTCCAAACAATCTTTCTCAAATACCTCCCATTCGATCCCTTGTTCAGGCAATGAAAATTGACTGGTATTAAGTGGCTTAGGCTGACAAGCTAACTCATCGACCATCTCGTCTTCATCGCCTAGTAAGACAAACCGTTCAATCCGATTAGCCAGCTCCCTCACATTTCCCGGCCATGAATGATCTAATAGCTGCTTTAATGTCATCGGTGTCAATTTAGGTAATGCCATTTTGTACTGGCTACTGTGGAGTTTTAAAAAGTGCTCAACCAATCTACCAATATCCTCCTGACGCTCCCTTAATGGCGGCATATGGATAGGGACAACATTGAGCCTGTAATACAGATCTTCTCTAAATCGCCCCTCTGCCACCTCGGTAGGTAAATCTCGATGGGTGGCCGCAATAACTCTAACATCCAGCTTAATTTCACCATTTTGGCCTAAGCGAGAAATGACTCCTTCTTGCAAAAAGCGGAGTAACTTGGTTTGTTGTAATAGAGGTAGGTCACCGATCTCATCTAAAAAGATGGTGCCCCCATTAGCCGCTTCGAGCTTACCGATTTTTTGACTTGTGGCCCCAGTAAACGCCCCTTTCTCCGCACCAAACAACTCCGACTCCGCCAAACTTTCGGGGATTGCGCCGCAATTAATGGCCACGAAAGGTTTATGATGTCTTTGCGACAGTTGATACAAGGCTCTTGCGGCAAGTTCTTTACCTGTGCCGCTTTCGCCACCAATTAACACAGTGGCATCGGTAGCACTAACGCGTTGCACCCGCGTATAAACCTTTTGCATGCAAGGGGCTTTTCCGACTAAGCCCACCAGCTCCTGTTGCTGTGAAAGTTCCGATGCTAAACGCCTATTATGCTGTTTTAGCTTAAGTGACTTAGCCACTTTATCAATGGCCATGAACAGTGATTGACGCTGATAAGGCTTGGACAGGTAATCATCTGCGCCAGCCTGCATCGCATCCACAGCATGAGTAATCGTTCCGTAGGCTGTCGCAATAATAAATCCTAAGTCGGCATGCTCGCGTCTTACGTACGTTAGCAAATCCATGCCTGTTAGTTGCCCAAGTTTCCAATCTGAAAATATCAGATCAGGCACGCTCTTTTTGAGCAATAAAATGGCCTGTTCGACGCTGTCAGCTTCGCTGACAACGTAGTTGTTTGCTGTCAGCATTTGGCAAATAAGCGAGCGCTGATCAGGCTCATCTTCTACCACTAGAATATGTAAGGGCTGCTCACTCATTAATTATCTTCCTTCTGACTAGATTGCTCTTCGACAAATAAAATGGTTGCTATGGTGCCGCCTTCAGGATTGTCTTGATAGCAAATATCGCCATTATAGTGGCTCTCTATGAGACGTTTGGCGATGTAAATTCCCATACCTGAACCTTCTGATTTTGTCGTTATGTGCGGTTTAAACATTTGGCTTTTAATCGAAGGCTCAATGCCTTTGCCCCAATCTGTTATCACAACTGATTTTTCGTTCTCAGCTTTGTTGAGTTCAATTTTAATCTGCTTACCACCAGCTTCAACGGCATTGATCAATACCGCATGCACTATGCTTCTTAATTCTGATTCGGCGCCATAAACCGCTACAAGGTTATTTGCATCAAAAATCACATCAGGCTTGAGGCCAGAGATAGACAGCTCTAATAGAATATCTTGTACAATTGCATTCAATGGCACCAACTTGTCTCTTAGCACCTCGTGACTCGAAAGAGTCAGTAAAGATTGAATGCTCTTATCCATTAAACCAATCTTCTTTTGCATCTTTTGGTTTATCGCTTCACGTTCACTTTGAGAGTCGGTGTAAATACCTTGCTCCGATAACAAACCAAGCGTATGCAGTGGGTTTCTTAAGCTGTGGGCGATACCGCGAGTAATTTGACCGAGATCGGCTAGATGTTGCTGCTGGGACATCTGCTGCTCTTTTTTATTCCAATTTTCCAATGCTAGGCTCATGCGGTTAAAGCCATTCATTATCTGTTTAAGCTCTTTAACACCTTGCTCTTTTAACTGAATGCCAAATTTACCTTCACCCAATTTTTGATGGCCCAGTGCTAATTCGCTTAAAGGCTCAGTAACGTGATGACTGAGCCAGTAAGCGAGGATTAGCGCCATAATGCTCGTCAGTAATATCACAATCAATACCGACTCACTGAAGCGCTCAAGCAGATGGTTAGCCCCTTGGCTTGGCAGATCAATACTGCGCTCTTCGCGGATGACCATGCCATCTTTTTCATCACCATCAACAATCATAACCCGACCTGCTTGTAACCAGTCATCAGTGTGGATCTCAAAGCTTTCAAGGCTCTCTTCTACCCTCTGCTGATATTCTTTAGCCGCCTCTCGTTTAAGTTGCTGTAAATTCTCTCGCTCACCTTCCATATGACGGCGATCTTTCTCTAGCAGAGCTTGAACCTTCTCCTGTAGCGCCAATTGATGTTTTTGGTAGTCATTTGTCCCCGTATCGACATGGACCTCTACCAGCGATTGGGCAAGGTTATCTATCTCTTGTTCTAGCTCAGCAATATCTTCATCAAGCTCTAATACAAACTCTTTATTTTCTTCAATGTCCGTCAAAAACTCATTTTCTTCTGGTAACGAAAATTCCCAGCGGTCGATGTCGGACGCTCTTTGGATCACCACACTGACTAAACTTTTAGACAGGGATTTTGAGCTTTGCTGTAACTCTTGTTGAAGTTGAGTTTTAAAATACTGAGCCACAAAAAGCTGGCTTATAGCCAACATAAGAATAAGCGCTCCAAACAACAGAAAGACATAACGTTTAATAGACATAATCGACTCTTTTATCTGCCTCAATACACTTTAGATTGAGGCCTTTATTATTAGTTTCTATAGCTATACAAGTTTAATACCAGCTTTCAAATATCAGCTAACGCCCTGTAACACGCTCTTTCAAGAACGGTATTGACCAGAGTAGTTGATTTAAACCCTAGCACGTTTAAGCACAATATCCTTATTTGAGGAAGTCATATGCCCAAATAGGGTTATTTTGTTGTTCTTTAATGGGTTAACAGATTATTTCCGCCGAGAACCCCACTAAAAGCGCATTGTTATGAGTTGGCACGATACTCGCAATACCTACTGAGAATAGAGGGAACGTACCGTTAAGTGGCTGCGTTAGATCCAAACACATCAATGCCTTATGGCAATAGAGAAGACATTATGAAAAATAACTTATTAGTATGCGCATTATTAACCTGCGGTTTAGCCTTGCCAACCAGCTTATTCGCTGCACCTACACAAATTGAAGTCGTCGACAATAAAGACAGAGAATTTACCACCCAAATAGAAACTGATGAGAATGACATTACCCATGTCACCATTAAAACAGATGGTAAGCAACATGACTTAGCATTTACTGCCCAAGAGTTGAAAGATAAAGATGTGATTAGCGCTAAATTAGCTGAGTTACCCAAAGAGTCTCAAGCGCTACTCACTCGTATGCTGTCGCGGTCGCAACTGCACCCTAAAAACAATCTTTTTGTTGTTAACGCAGAGCAAGATAAGGCGATTAAGATTAAATTGGAAAAACTGTATAAACAACTCGATGGGAAAACAGCGCAAATCGAAGCTCATGTAATAAAAATCGAATCTAAATCGGGTGAACTTGAAGCGAAAGCCCAAGAACTCGAAAAACTATTCGAACAAAATGAAGGCGAATTTGAAATACATATTGAATCCCTTTCAGATGATATAGAGATTATTGCCGAGCAGATCTCTGAGCTTGAAGTCATGCGATTTGGTGATAGTGATGAACACGCTAGTTTTGTTATCTTTGACGATGACGATGGGGCAAGTGCTGAACATATTCTTAGCTTGATTAGTCACGCAAACCTCAGCAAAGAAGATAAACAAAAGCTTAAATCTGCTTTAGACAATATCAAATAGCATTGATTGGGCAAGCTGCTCTTAACAGACCAGCTTGCTGTAACCAACAATCAAGGTCGACAGAGTTGTGCTTTGACGCACATAATCACACCTCGATTACTGTTCCCTGCGAGTATTAGTCCCATATTTGTGAAGCCGTCTATAGAATACTTATTTGATTTTGCCTTATCCTTACAGGCTATTTATGGTCAATAAGGTATATCTTTATGTGGTGGCGTATTCTTTTTATCAGTGTTGCGTATTTACTGCTCGGTGCGCATTTTCTTCGATTTGGTCAAAACGAAGTCTGCATAGCCTATGCATTAGCACCTGTATTACTCATTATTCGAGCAACTTGGATGACTCGATTTTTACAGCTAGCCCTTATCGTCTCCGCCTTTCTTGTTTGGGGAACGAGTGGATTTGAATATGTACAGGCACGCATTGTTGCTGAGGCCCCCTGGTACCGTCTAAGCATTATTATGTCGAGTGTTGTCGCGTTTACGCTATTTGCCGCATGGTGTGGCAACGGCATCATCTATAGAAGACACCAGCGCAAAATATTCAACTAACAATGTACTGATAGCCCAAAGGCTTAGATTCTATTCGTTAACAATCTGTCAGGATAAAATCACCGTATATGAGTTCGTTCTATACGGTGATTTAACAAGGTTTATGTGAGAGCGACCCATTAACCAGCAGTTTACGACTCGCTATATCAATTAAAATATTAAGTAAAGCCGTCGCACCTATCAGCACTAGCGCCCCATTAAAGCGTATTTCAGAAAAGTTGCTATCAATATAAAAGCCTAACGTAGCAACGCCTAACATTCCCAAAATAGCTGTTTCTCTGAGAATCACTTCAAATCGATAAAACAGTAACGCCATCATATTTGGGTATATTCTCGGTAATATGTCATATGCATAGCCATCAATTTTGCCATTAAAATGCTGGCTAAATGTAGTGGTAGAGCTTTGTCGAGCGGTTAAATAGGCAACTAAGGCACCGTTATGAATCGCTAACGCTATGATTGCCGGCAACATAGAAGGTCCCAACAACAACATGAAAATATAGGCCAAGATGTACTCAGGTATTGATCTTAAAATAAGTAAGATAAAATTGTTGAGTCTAGTGATAAACGCACCCGTTAATGGCTTAAAACTGAATGTTGTCATCAGCAATGCCAACAGATAGCTAAAGCCTAGCGCTGCAACTGCAAGCAACACGGTCGCTAAAACACCGGGAAGTGCTTGCTCAGTAATAATCTGATACAACCATTGTCCAAATAGCCGCCACTTATCGTTAAACAACAGCTCTATGCTATGGCTTTGAAACATGGGCGGTAAAATATCGTCACTTAAAAAGCGCCAAACAAGTGAGCCGTCAATGGTGGTGATATCAGGTAACAACCATACAGCAGCAATAAAATACAAAGGTAACAATTTAGCTCTGCACCAATAAGGTATGGAGCCGATCATAATAATAAACAGAATAAGCAACGCTGCGCCTTGGTGATAATGCCCTTGCCTGAAAGCCGACTCTAAATAAAACCCTAATGTAGGCATTCCGACAAAGCCAAGTATCGCGCTGCTTCTTAGCGCACATTCAAAACGGTAACGCACGTAAGCTTTTATTTCATTCATTACGTGGGCGAAACGGCCATATATGTAGCGGCTGACTTTATCGGTATTCGCTGGTAAATTTTGCAATGTGTAAACAGGGGCTTGCTGTAAAATATCGCTAAAGACTCTAGCAAATGTAGCACCATAAGGTAAGGCAATAGCAAGTACGCCTGTTAAGGGGGATAAACCGAACACTTGCAGAAACAATAACGCCCAAAACAATTCATGAATCGAGCGAATAAAGGCACAAGCGGCTGCGACCAGAGGTTTATTATAAAACAATGCTACGGGTGCACCGAATAACAATCCTGCCGCCACGCCAAGTAAAGCAAAACTAACCGTTTGCCAAACCGCCTCCAATAGATATTCGGTCGCTAAAAAATCTGGTGAAAGAAATCCTAGGGCTATACGCTGCAACTCGCTCCACGGTTCTAACGCTATAATTTCCGTGTCAGCCCAGTAAAAGCATGCCATGGTAACACCAAGCAAAATCAGCGTTACTTTCTGCCAATAACCAAAAAAAGCCTGACGTGGAATTGAGCTCATGTTGACAAGATCAGGCAATGGTATCCGATCCTATAGCCTCGTCAGTATCAATGCTTGAGCCTTCATAGAACGCTTGCAACATCTCAGCACTCAGCTCTGAGGCACGAGTATCTATGCACTTTTTCCCGTCACGCAAACCAATAACTCTATCAAAATGTTGCAACGCCATATCCATATCATGCAATACCATAATGACGCTCTTGTGCTGTTGTAATACTAAACTTATCAGCCGCTTACCCATAACTGGATCTAAGGCGGAAAAAGGCTCATCGCCAATAAAAATGGGCATCTTTTGATATATAGCTCTACCAACCGCAGTGCGCTGACGTTGTCCACCTGATAACTGAGAAACCGTCTGGGATATCGGACAGTCTAGCGCTAAGGAGTTAGCAATGGTTGTCACTTCTTTAAGTGGTTTTTTAAAGGGGAACGCTAGGTTAAAAAGATTATATACTGCAGAATTTCTGCCTAGTGCTCCCATATATATATTATGAAATACACTTAAACTCTCAACTAAACCTTGTTGTTGGGAGCAATATGCCGCACTCCCCTGCAACTGGTCATAGATATAACGAATAAGCGTAGATTTTCCTGAACCTGAGCTGCCAATAATGGCTACCTTTTCGCCAGCCGCAATAGACAGGCAAATTGAATCCAGTGCTTTTTTATCACCAAAGCTCAAAGAAAAATCATTAATGTCTAACATCAATTAATCTATTAGACCGATCGTTTTTGCGACATTTTCAATCGGTTCATAATCTTGATTGTCGGCCGGCACAAATGATTTACGTGGAAAACTCTTAAGAAGTTCCGCATCAGTCATACCCAACAGTGCTGCTTCCACTCGTGCTTTAAAGCCTGCGCCAAAGGTCTCATCGACACCAGCTCTTACCGTCCATTGGTAATCAGGATAAGTGGGTGTGGTCCAAATAACATTCACTTTTTTCAAGTCAACTCTACCCGCGGCTAAAGCGGACTCCCAGACTTTATAATTAACCGCTCCCACCTGATAAACACCTGCTTGAACTTGCGCGATGGTGCGACTGTGGTCGCCTGAAAAACCAATTCGCTTAAAAATATCTTCAGGGCGTTTACCCAAATTACGTTCGATAAAAAACTGCGGCATCAAGCGGCCAGAAGTAGAATCTTTTGAGCCAAAGGTAAAGGTGTAACCGTTTAGATTAGGGAAGCTATCATCAGCTATAATCTCAGTAGAGTGGTGAGCAATAAAGTAGCTTTTAAAAAATTGGTCTTCATAGCCTTGTGCTATTGCGTCAGAACCCGGTACTAAACGCCTTGCTTGTACGCCGGAAAGACCACCAAACCATGCAAGCTGCACTTGATTGTTTCTAAAAGCGGTTACGGCTGCAGAGTATGACTTTACTGGCACGTATTTAACTTCAACGCCTAGTTTTTCTTCTAAGTAAACGGCCACTTTATCGAAACGTGTTCGAAGTTGGCTTTCATCCTCATCGGGAATCGCGGTAAAAGTAAAAGTTGCAGCCAAAAGACTCGGCGCGAATAGCAGCACAAACATGCTAATAAGGGACTTGATAGCAAACATAATAAGCTTAACCTGACAAAATATTTACCATATTTTAACTAAATTTAACCAACAAACCCAGAAGAAACACTATAAAGCACTAGATAGATCTGGATTTAACCATAACCTTTATCAAACTGATGTTAAATCATCCACTAAAACGTTTTCTTCATAGCAACATCAACATAATTCAGCCAAGGTTAAGTTAGCGAGGCGTAAACTTCTACGTAATTAGAAACACTTAGTTGGCAGTATGCATAAATCTGCGTAAACTAATCTTTATCGCATTCAAGGATATTTGACTATGAGAATATTGGTTGTTGAAGATGATCCTATTTTATCTCACCACCTTAAAGTGCAGCTTAGTGAGCTAGGAAATCAGCTTCAAGTTGCATTAACAGCGAAGGAAGGATTTTACCAAGCGACAAACTATCCTATCGATGTCGCTATTGTCGATCTGGGCTTACCCGACCAAGATGGTATTAGCTTAATTCAAAGTATGCGTGATAACGGAGTGAAAGCTCCCATTTTGATTTTGACAGCCCGAGTTAACTGGCAAGACAAAGTTGAAGGTCTAAATGCAGGTGCTGATGATTATCTGGTTAAACCGTTCCAGAAAGAGGAGCTCGTGGCTCGACTCGATGCTCTGGTCAGGCGCAGTGCCGGTTTTGTCAAACCAAAGATCACCAGTGGCGCACTAGAGATAGACTTGGCAGCCAAACAAGTCACTCTCAACGACGTGCCAATGGAAGTGACCGCCTTTGAATATCTAATCCTCGAGTACTTAATGCGCCACTGCCATGAAGTTGTCGCTAAACAGCGCTTGCTCGATGTCATTTACGGTGACAAAGAGGGAGACCCAAACACTATCGAAGTCATGGTCAGTCGTTTACGCAAAAAACTCACAAAAGATGGTATTGAAAATCCTATCGCGACGATTCGTGGTCAAGGTTACAAATTTAATCTGCCATGCAGTTAAGCTTTAAACCTAAGAAACGTCTGCTTACGCGGATGTTTCTCACTTCGCTCTCAATCATAGCCTTGGTAGGCTTTGGTTTAGCTTGGATGGTTAATATTCTTCATGCCCAAAATAGTTACAATGAAGAAACCTCCCAGCTTATTGCTGAAATCCCTAAAGTAGCCGCCGAACTTAGGGAGCATGATCTACTGCCTGATAATAGCGATGAATGGCTAGCAGAAAATAGCGCATCACAGCGTTATATTATTGCCAGTTGTGACAGTACCTTTAATCAAGTTTGGACATCTTCTTTGGCTGTCGATCGCGGATTATTCGATACCTGCGAACGTTTTAATGAGATCCGCAATAACACCCCCCCCTATTACCTTTCCTTAGCTGATACTCGTGGCTACTTTGTATATTTGCTCTCACTTGATATCGCTGGCAGCGAATACAATTTACTGGTGTTAAAAGATGCTGAGAAGTTAGAAGCAGAATACAGTAAGTTCAGTCGACGCACCTATGTACGGCTGGGGTTTGTGCTGGCATTAGCACTGGTCTTGCTCATCAGTGCGGCTTACTGGGGAATGCGTCCATTAGTGCAATTAAGAAATGAACTCCAATCGGTTAATAGCGGAAAATCCAAGAGCCTTTCTGAAGGTTATCCCATTGAACTTGAAGGCGTAACCCAGGCGCTTAATCAACTGTTAGTGCAATCAAGTGCACAACAGCAGCGATACCAAAATGCAATGAACGACTTAGCCCATAGTTTAAAAACACGTTTAGCCGCGGTGCACGCCATTACTGATGATGCCAGATTAGATAAAGAAGCAACCAGTGAAAAAATAATGGAGCAAGTTAGCCAGATGGATCTATTGGTAAAATATCAATTAAAACGGGCAATGTTAGGGCGTAAGGGCTTAAAACAGGAACAAACTCAAATACTGCCGCTGGTTGACCAACTCGCTCAAATGTTATTTAAGGTATACCGCGACAAACAAGTCCAGTTTGAAGCGGTTATCGAGCAAGAACATGTCTTCCCTGGTGACAAAGGTGACTTAATGGAGCTTTGTGGCAACTTAATGGAAAATGCATTTAAGCTGTGTATTACCACCGTCAGGGTCTCATCCTATTACAATGATGCGGGTGAGTTTGAGCTTTTAGTGGAAGATGACGGTCCAGGCGTTGAAGAGAGTATTAGACAAAACATTATTCAACGCGGCGTTCGAGCAGATACCCAAAAAGCGGGACAAGGTATTGGACTGGCAGTGTGTAACGAGATCGTCATTAGCTATGGCGGACGTCTCAGTATTGAGACATCCGACTTGGAAGGTGCTTGTTTTAGGATCTCAATACCAATCTAACGCGCGTATAGCTGCTCTGCTCGATTAAACATTATCCAAGAGGTCGCGATATATTTATCGCAGCTCTTGGGCATATTGCCTCGATGCGAATGAGTAAAACCTGCAGGTGCTATCACCATAGTGCCTTTTTTAGGCGTTACTTTCTTGTCTTGATAGTAAAACTCAGTCTCTCCGCCTTCTTCGACATCATTTAGGTAAAACATATATAACACGACTCGATGCAAGGCTTCGTTATGATTAAGCTGAGGAAATTGTTCTGAGTGCCAATGAGGATAGCCGCCTTTGTTTTTATCATATTTTTGAATGTTAATCGTACCACTCCGATATAGATATTTAACTAAGGCTTCAGCCCTTGGCTCCCCAAATGCCGCATAATTATCAGGTGTTAGCGTAACAGCGTCACCTTCTAGATTAGAGACTCCTACCGATACCGCACCCATCAGCGCCATAGAATATTTATTAAAGTACTCCGCGGCGTGCTGCAATGTGTATTGCAGCAAAGTATTTTTAAGCACGGATAAATCTTCATGAGAATCCAACATCAAATCTCGGCTCATTTTTTTGTCAGTGTCGACGCCACCACCGGTGCTTCCGGCTAACACACCTGGGTGTTGCTCAAAAGCACTAACGAGCTGTTCACATAGGTCATCGGGAAGTGCATTGGGGTATATTTCAATAAAATCCATTAGATACTCTTAAGCTGCTTGCCTTCGCATAATTGTAAACATATGAGTTAAGCATTTGTAAATAAGATAAGTTGCGTTAAAATAGCAAACTAAGGAAGACTCACACAAATACATATGCCAAATAGTTGTAAAATTGCAGTAAAGCAACTGCAGGTAGGTAATTTCATTCGATTACCTGTTTCATGGAAAGATCACCCTTTTCTATTCAGCAGCTTCAAAATTAGACAACAAGCCCAAATTGAGTTAATAAAGAATCTGGGGATTGAGCATGTCTTTGTCATATTAGATCGCAGCGATACTGCGGTGCTAACCCCTGAAGATGCCCGCAGCAGAAAACAGCCTATTGTCGATAGTAATTTAGATAAACTATCAGAGGACCTACGTAAGCAAAAAGCTGAAAGCATAGAAGCCCATAAAAGCCTAAGGCGCCAGCTGCAGAAAACAGAACAACACTTTGATCGTTCAGTCGCAATGATCCGCAGTCTTATGGGTAAATTGCGTAATCGTCCTTTAAATGCCGTGAATGATGGCAAGGAACTTATCCATAATATCTGCGAGCAGTTATTAACGTCTGATAAGTTAGTCTTGCATTTGATGGCAGATGCTAAAGATGATGATGGGATCTACTACCACTCTCTTAACGTATCCGTTTTATCGATGTTAATCGCCAAAGAACTAAACTGGACTCGCAATGAAATAGAATTGATCGGCATTGGCGCATTATTTCATGATACTGGTAAGCTTAAAGTGCCAACGCAGATATTAAGAAAAACGTCACCATTATCACAAGCCGAACAAAACTTTGTCAGTCAGCACCCCATGATGGGTGTAGACTTACTCAAGCTTGCTGATAATTTCCCATCAGAAGCACTGCCAGTCATCTTGAATCATCATGAGTTCCTCGATGGTTCAGGCAGTCCAAAAGGCTTAAAAGAAGCCCAGATTGACAAATTAAGCCAATTGGTTGCAGCGGTAAATACCTATGATAATCTTTGCCATTCAGATAATAATCGAAAAGCACGTACCCCCTATTCTGCTTTAGGTTATCTGTATAAGCATTATCAAACACAGTTAAATCCGCAAATGGTTGGAAGAATGGTCAAGATGTTAGGGATCTATCCACCCGGCAGCATTGTCGAGTTATCCTCAGGCCAATACGCTATGGTTATGTCGGTAAATATGAGTCAACTATTGCTACCGAGGATCCTTGTTTACGATGCATTAGTCCCAAAAGAACAAGCACCTATAATAGAGTTGGCACAAGAAGGGATTACCATCGTCAGGTGTTTACCTCCGGCAGGCTTGCCAGAAAAGGTCTTTAAATATCTAAACCCGAGAGAAAGAGTCAGTTACTATTTTGGTACCGATAGCTGAGAATAATCTTTTTGTAATAACAGTAAACTTGTCTATTTCTTGCTCTATTCCGTTCCTGTTACTAGATTTAATCTAACAGTAAACGTTTAAGAGTGAGTTTTTATGACTAAGCTTCCCGATTTTGACCAACTACTTTGGCTAGCAGAAAACGAACCAAGCAAATTAGATGCTTTACAGAAAAAGTTAAACCAAGAAGTTATTGACGAGTCTTCAGCTGCAAGTAAACCAAAGTTAGTTTCATTGCTCGATCATCTCGAGAAAAAATTGTCACTATGCAAAACACCCTACCAACGCTACCAAATTGTAAGCAGTATGATGTACCAAAAACTCTCAAGTCTTAATGATGTACTTAATCACCCTGATGAGTTTTATCAACATAAGGCTACGGTGCTTACTTTTGCAAACGGCCCCTCACAAACAGGTACAAAAAAAGTTCGCTAAATGCGAACTCTTGTTATTATAACCAACCTTTACGCTTGAAGAAAAAGTAGGTACCCGCAGCACTACCAAACATCATCAAAATAGCCATCGGATAACCTAACTTCCAATCCAGTTCAGGCATATTGGCAAAGTTCATACCGTAGCTACTAGCAATTACCGTAGGCGGCAAAAATACCACTGCCGCAACCGAAAATATTTTAATAATCTTGTTTTGTTGCAGTCCACTAAAACCCATTGCAGCATCGAGTAAAAAATTCAATTTATCGAAAATGAACTGACTATGTGGCATCAGTGATTCAATATCCAATAACATCTCTCGAAGATCTTTTATCTCACCATCTGAGAGTTGACTACGATAGTGCTTTTGCATGTAACGTAATGAACGCTGTGTATCGAGTAAACTTAATCTAATCTTACCGTTGGAGTCTTCTTGTCGAGTAATAAGCTTAAAGACATCATCAAGCTCTTCATTCTTGAACACTTCTTCACTCACACTATCAAGCACAGTGTAAACGTCTTCAATTAAATCTGAGAGATAATCGACCTTTAGATTAAACAACTCAAGCAGCAATGCTTGCGGTGATGTAGCCTCTATTCTGCCAAGACGTAAATAGTTTCTTAGCAGTCTGATTAAGCCAACATCTTCTTCTCTAATCGTCAAAAGGAAATTGGGGCGAATGTTAAAAGAAACGTTTACGCCTTTAACATCTTGTCCTGCTCTTTGTGGGAACAAAGAATTAATGTGCAACCCGTCTTTATTCTGATAAAAACGTGCTGAAGCTTCAATTTCATTGATGTCTTCCTCTTCAGGAACATTTTCAACAGAAAACTGACTTAACCACTCTCGTTCCTGATCATCAGGCTTATAAAGATCTAACCAAGTTGTGCTGGGAGGGATAGTATCCTTGATGCTCAATTCGGTGATCGTTAGATTACGATTCTCGTAGGCATAGGCTGTTATCATAGCTCCTCCTTCTTACAATTAATCAACTAATGGGGGTAAAAAAACGAGGCTATTCTAACCCAAAAAGAGACATCGAAAAGCGTTAACTAAACGAAAAATCTCAAATATTACTCTTCGACTGTCTTAGCGATGGTTATTCGTTCTTGATTAGATAATCTGATTCTTATCCCGTCTATAGTTATTAATTCGTTGTTAGTAATATGCTTCTTTCTAACTTGATAAACAACCGAATCGTTACTCACTGGCGACACAATAGTGACACTAACGACCTTATTACCATCCTGCCAATCCCAATACCAATACCCAGCACTTGCCAATAATGAAAGACTTATAATTATGTACAGAGAGAAGCGAATAATAATCCCTTTACCCATATCTTGAGTTCGCTCTTTTGTTCCGCTTACTTTAGATTGACGAATATAAAAAATGGCACTCGCTATGACTAACAAAGTCACAAGAATTTTTGTTAACACGTGCTCTCTCCAAAACCGTAATGGAAGCACATTATAACTAAAATCATAAAGCTAAACTGTTATTATTATCTAAGCATCCGTATTCAATTGTTCAGTTACACTAGATCAAGCTGCAAAACAAAAATCGTTCTGCTATAAAGTAAGTATCAATTAAAATAGAGATTTTCTATGAAAATAAATCAGTGTATTTTGGCGACAGCATTACTCTGCGTTCATTCTTTCGCTATTGCCAATGTAGAACTAACACTTCCATCAAGCTCTGAACTTGTGCTTATCAATGGCAAAGAGGCTGACGGAAATAAAGACCTTTCACTCGCTAATGGTGAGAACCAGATAGCACTGAGGTATGTAGGGCGTTACCAACAGCAGGGGTCGCAAAACCAATTTAGTTCCGATGTGATTATTCTGACGTTTTCTGCTGAAGATAAGCAATTGACACTCGGTTTTCCGAGAATACGGTCAAGTAGAGCTGCGGAGGCTTTCAATAGTGCCCCTCAGATAACAATGATAGATTCTTCAGGCGCAACGATAGCTTTTCAACAGGGACTATTGATTAAAGAAGGTATGCAACTGGGTCGCGATTACAAAGAAGAGATCAGTATTTACAATAGTAGTCACCAAGTCGCAGCCATCAGTACTTTAGCTTTAGCAGCCCCCATCATATCAACAACCCCGTCTTCAAGTACTCAAGTCTCCGAGGCCGTTTCTGCTAGTAATTCTAACGTGAAATCAGATCAGATAAATGTTGGTCAAATGCTCGACTTTTGGTATGAACAAGCCGATGAAGCAACAAAAAAAGCATTTAAATTAAAGATAAACGCTAAATAGCACATATAGATATTCTCTGACGCAGCTCGGTTTTAAGTAAACCAATTGGGGTTTAAGTGTCATCGAATATCTCACTAACTCCATTAGTCAGTGGCGTCTTCTGGTAGATCAGCAACATGATCTACCATCCCTAATGTTAGTTATTCAGTCGTCTTTATCCCATCGCTATAAGCACTCTTTTACAGTGCTCATGCAATTCAAAAACGTCTTTGCTATCCGGTTTAAACATTAATTTGACCACACTGTGACGTGGCTAGATATTTAAGTCATAACAGACATCATGTCGACATATTTGAACTCAAAATCTGATGAACCGTATATCCGTTGACTCTACAACCACAAATCACAGACGTAAAAAAGCCCGTTGCGTTAGCAATGGGCTATTCACTCTCTTTCGAGACCAAACTTAGAAAGAGTCGGCGCCTGGCAATGTTCGATTCGCACCAGGGTTATATCGGCCACAACACGCTTATGCCGATGCTATTGCCCCTGCATTCTGTGGTTCCGGCAATTCAGCAACGTAACAACCACAAATCACAGACGTAAAAAAGCCCGTTGCGTTAGCAACGGGCTATTCACTCTCTTTCGAGA
>NZ_PJBL01000013.1:0-79171 GCF_002836135.1 Shewanella sp. GutCb
GGCAGAGCAAACAGCGCGTAACGAAGAAGATAAGTGGCAGAATCCACATAACAACCTGCATTACGGTAAAGAGTTACCTTGCCAAGAGTGTCATGGCGAGCATACATCTAAAAAGCCATTATGCAGTAACTGCCATACTTTTAAGTTTGATAAATTTAAAGAGTAAACGGTAAACCACTCATTGTGATGAGTGGCGTTTCATCTCAATTATCCTAATCATTAGGATCAGGCCATGCTACTCAGTAATGGCCTTTTTTATTGAAAGAAAATTTATAAGATCCCTGCAAGTTTCTATAAGTTAATATTAGCCTCGCAATTTTATTGCGGGGCTTTTTATTTGTGTGGATATACATCTATTACTATTAGTAAAGTTTTATTGATTAAGTTCTAATTTAATTAATACAATTAAATTTTGTCATCATATTTTGGTTGTGTGATACAGATGATGATTTTTTTGATAAAAGTTTGTGGTTTAATCATTTTTGGAAATGATTCCAAATATAATATTACGCGGAGTTTTATATTATATAATTAAACAATAATGGTGATGTATGAACGGTAAAATAGTATTGGGAGCTTTGCTTCTGTCCAATAGTGTCGCGGCAGCTGAGATTCCAGATTTCTTAGATGCTAATGAGATTAAGTCGGCAAAGTTTAGTTGTTTAGCTGAGCAAGCAAAATATTCTGCTGATGACCAAAAGTATGTCGATATTCTATGGGATGAGACTTTAACCTATCTAAAAGCTTACGCTATTGCACTGACCAACGATCAAACAAGCGGTTGCCTTAATTCGGACTCGGCTATGATTGACTCGACAGAGGGCGGTCAACGTATGTGCTTGATGGATAGGCGTGATATGAAGTTGATGGTGAAAAACATCTATCAGGTGATTAATAACGCTGATGAAGCAAAAAAGTGCTTTGGTGCACGTGAAGACGTTGCTTGGATCTACAATCCAGGTGGTGAGCTAACGGAAAACTCTCCCGTGGCGAAATGGCTGAATCGCACTACTTTTGAGACCTTTTTTAAAGAGAAGGTCACTAACCCTGAAGTGAAAAAGTTAGGTAAGAGTTTTACCGATAATTTTTACAAGATGGTGACGGGTGATGAAGTCAAAATGCCTGCGGTATTTCCTTATGACATTAGTGCTAACGCGTTACCCAATCTATGGGCTGCGGCGGGTTGGTTCCCTATGTACGCAGAAGAAAGTAAGCGTAACGATAAGAACTTTAACAATATTCGTGGTGGTTATGCATACGCTGAAATATTTGGTCATTGGGGCTTATTACGTATCGATGAAATTAATGGCGAAAAGGTCGGTGCAGAAGTGGGTATGACAGTACAATCTGTTGATACCTTGTATCCGTTCCATAATCACGCAATCTCTGAGATGTACTACAACATGCGTGTGCCAGCTTGTACCAATCAGTTCAAAACAATGGCTATCCGTGAAGATTCACCTCTTGTTACAACCGTAAAAGAGGATGACAAAATACGTCGAGTGCAATTTGATGAAGGTCAGCATAATTCACAAACTATGTGGTTATCAGGTAGCAGCGAACAAGATCCATTGATCTACTTCCACCAGAATACTATCCATGCATTTGATGTTGACGGTAGTTGCGAAGCTAAGCCTGAAGAGCGCGCTATCGTATCAGTCTGGGCCAGAAGTAACGCGAATGACAAGCGTAATGACTATGGCACAACTTTGCTGTGCGAATCAGCTGAAAATCCGGGAACACCGGCTAAACGTGGCGAAGTTATTCAGTGTGATTTAACCAAAATTAAATGGTAGTGATTTAATATGGCGATAGATAAAGTCTATCGTCTATTAATTTAATCCCACTGTAGATATAACCCTCTCAATTAATTTTTTAACACTATATTATTTTTTAAATAAAAGGACGTATTCGATGAGCAAGCTAAATATAGCGCTGACTTTTTCGGCGCTGGTAGCTATTACGAGTAACTTTGCAGTTGCTGATGATTTAAAAGTTGGTGGTTCAGTTCGTGCTAATTACAGTTATAGTGATTATTCTGAATCGTCAAAAGATAAAATTGGTGATCTCGACTTTAACTTATTATCCGTTACTTTTTCAGACAAATGGAATGATATTGGCGTTAAAGCTGAATATCGGTTTTATCAAGGTTATGATTTCTTAAAATATGGTTATGCTTATTGGGATGTCAATGAAGACTTAACGGTTAGCGGCGGCGTTATCAATAAACCTTTTGGTAATAAGGGCTACGCATCGCATAACTGGTGGTATAGCTTAAACTACTATTTGGGCTTTGAAGACGATTATGGTGTTGGTGTTGCGGCAAAATATCAAAATGGTCGTTCACTAACAGAGTTCGCCTTTATTAAGAATGCGGTATATGGCGGCAGTGATCATCGAGATTTTGCGGGTACGGTAGCTAAAGGCACGGTTGATGGTACGAGTTATAATAACGAAGAAGCTAATACTTTAGCGGCTCGTCAAAGCTTTACGCTTACGAATGGGGAATTGATTACGATAGTGGGTGCATCACTTGAGTACGGACAACTCTATAACTCAGCGTTTGGTGAAAATGGCGATACTCTTAATTATGCTGCACACCTTGATATGAGTTATGACGGATGGGGCCTTCAAGCACAATATTTAGCTTATGATTATGATCAATATGACGATGGTCAAATTGATCCGAATAAGATTGGTATGGGCATGTTAGATGGGTTTTTTGAAGTTGCTAGCAAAGGTAATATCTATACCGCTAACTTATCAAAAAACATCACAACTTCATGGGGAAGCTACACGCTCTATAATGACTTTAGTATGGTACAGCCAGATGTTGAAGCGTTTGATGATTCATTGCTAAATACCACGGGTGTGTCATTAGCATATGGTCCAGTCTTTGTTTATGTTGACTATTATATGGCTAAAAACGTCTTATGGTTGGGTGGCAACAGCTTAGGCTTAACCCAAGCTGATGACGATTGGGATCAACGATTTAATATCAACTTCGCTTACTACTTCTAGTGGCTTACTCACTCTAGAGGTTAGTTTAAAAACATAAAAAAATGCCAACAATATTGTTGGCATTTTTTGTTTAACAGATTTGAAGCCGTGGTTAACTGGGATTGACAGTTTGAGTGACTTCACCCAAGTCAGTTACATTGGCTTTTATTAAGTTAATTAATTGATTTGTGGCCTCAGTTTGTGTCTCTGGATTGAGATACAAGGACTCATTGAAAATCGGCAGTGGTGGGATATTGTGTTTAATAGGATCGATAATTTGCATCTTGTCACTAATTCGAAATTCGGCGACGGGAGCGATCACTAAGTCATTTTCGACCGCCATACATATTGCCGCTGGCGATGGGGTTGATAGTAATACACTCATCGGGCGCATGGATATTCTATGGTTGGCAAAAACCTGTGCGCGAATGGGGCAGTTTTCAGGATACAAAGCCATAGGCACGGTTTCCCGTTTATGGGCATTGCCCTCTTTTGCCGCAACCCAATGAAAACGACGTTCAAATAGCAGTTCACCATGACCGGCTGCAGGTGCTTGCCAGTGAGTCGCAACAATGACATCGAATTCACCGTTGTGCAGTCGCTTATAAAGATTACCACTCACGTCGGTATCGATGACTAGCTCGATGCAAGTAAACTCGCGAATAAACTCCAGCAAACAACTGCCGAGATAACGGTTGATGTAATCTGTCGGCACACCTAGTCGTATCACTTCACGGTTTTGACAATCCTTTAGTTCATCAAGTGCTTGTGAGCTGAGTTGCATCATCTTATAAGCGTAGTTAAGTAACGTCTTACCAGACTCAGTTAGCGTGACACCTTTGTTGTCTCTGAGTAACAAAGGTTGACCTACGCTTTCCTCTAACTTCTTGATTTGTAAGCTAATGGTTGATTGTGTGCGGCAGAGTTTATCCGCCGCCTTGGAAAGGTTTCCACATTCAGCTACCGCAATAAAGCTTTCTAACAATTCAATTTTTAACATGGGCTATTGAGTTTATTCATAGTGGTATCAGTATTACTCAATACCGCCGTAAGTCCTAGGCTGCTATGTTATGAATGTGAAGTTTATTTAAACTAATTGTTAGATTCGTGAAGAGGTCGACATGAGTAATTGGCAACAACGAGAAAGCTACTTAACTGACGTTGCGGAGCGATGCCTGCGTGGCCATAAAAGTTTTGACTTACGGCGTTCTCATTTGGTTGAAGCTAGTCAGATCTCTAAAGGTACAATCTATAATCATTTTCCAAGTGAAGCGGATTTAATGGTGACGGTGGCGACGGCACACTTTAAGAAGCGTTTAGAAAGAGCCGCTATCGACGAGAGCCAATATCAAGACTGTTTAACGCGCTTTTTGATGCACCATTGCTGGGGTATACGTGACGATCTCTTATATAATCGTTTTATTATTTCGAGAGTGATGCCAAATTCTGAACTCCTTGAGCAAGCAACTGACGATAATCGTTGTGCTTTTGGACAAGCTTATGGCGACTATATTGAATGGAATCGTCAGTTAATAAAAGCCGTTGGTATTGTTGAAGGTTTTAATCGAGCAGAGCTGGTGGCCAATTATTTACGCGGCGCACATATTAATTGTGATGATGCGGGTAAGCACTACAATGACGCTAACTTATACCATCAGTTTAGTTACGCATTGGCACAATTAATGGGACACTCAGATAAGCGGATCCCCAAGCTGAGCGACTATATAAACTGGCTTGCGTCATTAGAAGCGACCGCAAGCGCGGCATAGTCCATACCCAAGTCATTTGGGTATGGAGTCCCGTTTACGCCAAGGGCAATGTTATGGTAATTTTAAGACCCGTGGGGGAGCCGTTTTCAGCTTTTATCTGACCTTGATGCGCAGTCACCGCAGCTTCAGCAATTGCTAAGCCTAAGCCCCATCCGCCAGACTCTCTATCTCTTGCAGATTGCGGACGATAGAAGGGTTTAAAAATAGCTTCTAAGTCGGCAGTATCTGGGATCCCGGGTCCATCATCGATAATTTCAAGTTTAATTAATTGACCTGTAATTGAAGCTTGAATAGTAATTTGTGAAGTTGCATATCGAATCGCATTACGCAGCAAGTTCTCTACCGCCCTAGACAGTGGCCTAGGGTAAAGCGGCACTCGTATCGATTCATCGATATCAATATGTAGCTGTTTGTTTTGTTGTTGAGCCTCAAAATCGGCATCATCTAGCACCTGACTTAAGGCCTCTGCAAGTTCTAAGTTGCGCTTAGACTCGCTGGCATTGAGCTTAACCCGTGACAGTTCTAGTAACTCGGCAATCATCTGTTCCAACAAATCCGCTTCGTACTCTATTCGCTGTGTTTCTTGGGTTTCTTGACCTTTTTTACGGCTTAGCGCCAGTGATAGCTTGAGCCTAGTCAATGGTGTTCTGAGTTCATGTGAGATATCGCTTATCAATCGCTGTTGGCTTTTGACCATATCTTCAACAGAATCTGCCATCCCGTTAAATGCTTGAGCAAGCTGTCCAATTTCATCATTTCGCTTGGCTGTTGCACTGTCGACACGGCTGCTTAAATCACCATTAGCTAAGGCGTCAGCACTGCTTTTTAGTGAACGTAAAGGTTTGCCTAGATGCCAGGCAAAAAGTCCGCAGAGCAAGCCTGACAATAAAATTGCAATACTTAAGGTGAGGATTTTGTTATCAATAAAAAAGAAAAACCAAGGTCGAGGGTGATGCTCGGGTAAACGACCATATAAAGCGTATTGCTTACCTTCTGCTTTAAACTCATATGGACCAAATAACAGCTCATCTCTGAATTGATGCTTTATTGGTTTACCGGCTTCATCAGCCATCAGCATAAACCGACGTAGAGCTCGTGAAGGTTTATGAGTATTGAGCACACGTGAGTTTTCATCGACAAGGTAGATCCTTACCGGGCGACCATCTCTCTGTTTGAAGCGGCTCAAGCGCTTCATCCTATCGGGTTGCATTACTTGGGGTGAGTCAATGATCTTCTGTGCCAGCTTTGCTAACATGCTCTCGAGGCGAGGAGGTAACTCTGACTGGTCATGGTTTTGCTGTAATAGCGGCAGCAAACCGATGAGGGCTATGATCAATGAGCTACATAACCAAAAGCCGAGCAGTAACTTTACAAAAATATTGTTGGGACTTTTTCTCAATGACATTTAAGGTAACCAGATATAACCTTTGCCACGAATCGTTTTAACTCGTGGACGACCATCAATACGTTCAGGCATCTTTTTACGTAAGTTAGACAGATGCATGTCTAAACTACGATCAAATGGCATCAGCTTCTTTCGCAGCACTTTTTCACTGAGTGTCTCTTTAGACGCGAGCTCACCGGCATGTTGTACTAACTCAAACAGTAAACTAAATTCAGTTCCGGTCAGAATGATAAGCAGTTCCTGACAATGCACCTCTTGACGAGCAGGATCTAGACTGAGATCACCAAAGGACTGTATTGTTTGAGTATTGTCATTAGGTTTAATATTCGTGCGTCTGATAATGGCGCGAATACGTGCGACGAGTTCGCGATCATTGAATGGTTTTGGGAGGTAGTCATCTGCGCCAATCTCAAGGCCAACGACTCTGTCTATTTCATCGCCTCGTGCCGTTAACATCAATACCGGAGTTTGCTTCTTGGTACGCAGTGCACGTAATACTTCAAAACCATTGAGTTTAGGTAGCATCACATCGAGCAAGATGAGATCAAATGTTTGTTGTAATGCGAGATCGAGTCCTGCCTGGCCATCATGGGCTAATGTCAGTTCAAACCCTTCTAGTTCTAATAGTTGTGCCAGTAATTCAGAAAGACCTAAGTCATCATCTATCAACAGTATACGGCTCATGCTAACCCTTTTTATTACGCTCAATATCAGGAGTATACCTTGTTTGATGTCAATTGCTGTTTAGCAGTGTAATTCAATGTAAAGGTCATTTAGTCATGTCGTCGGCATTTAGGTTTACTGCGTCAGCTTTACAGTGTTTTACGTAAGCTAAACCCTCGCTTACATTGCAATGGTTACACTGGTAAGCGTCGAAAACAGCTTAGCGTAACCACGCTAAATCGAATTTAAAAGAGGCAGCATATGAAAAAGAATACTTTAAAAGCAGGATTATTGGCGTTAGTGGCAAGTACCACATTACTCACTGTTACAGTGCGTGCCGCGGATGAACAGTCTAAACACCATAACCTGCAAGAGTATCATCAGATGAAAGGTGAGCGTGGCGGGCATCATGATAAAATGCGTAAAATGTTCCGCGGTTTAGATTTATCTGATGAACAAAAAACTCAAGTCAAAGCCATATTGAGTTCGCATCGTGAAGAGATGGAGCTAAACCGTCCTTCGAAAGAGGAGCGTGCAGCGCAAAAAACACAGATGCTAGCATTTATCACTGCTGCTAATTTCAATGAGGCAGAGGTGAAGCAAGCATTAATGGCTAAGCAGGAAGCGCGTCAACAAAAAGCAGTCAATATGATGAAACTGCAAAACGAGGTTTATCAACTGCTGACACCTGAGCAGCAACAGAAATTTGAGCAACGTTTTGCCAAAAACAAACACCACAAAAGATGATTTACATATGATCGATATTAAACATGAGGGGGATCATCAGTTTTCCCCCTCAGTTTGATATAAACTTAAGATCTGGACTTCCCTTACTTTACTTGTAAACCGATCTTATGAATGACACTTCCCAATATGATTTTTGGGTGAAGCTTGCCAGCCGCGCAGCGGTTGCTACAGCCTTAACCCTAATCACCATAAAGTTAGCCGCATGGATGTATTCTGGCTCAGCCAGTATGCTGGCATCTTTAACAGACTCTTTTGCTGATGCTTTGGCGTCTATCGTTAACTTTATTGCCATCCGCTATGCGATAGTTCCCGCCGATCAAGATCATCGATACGGCCATGGTAAAGCTGAACCGTTAGCAGCACTTGCCCAATCTGCATTTATTCTAGGTTCTGCATTTTTACTGCTTTTCCATGGGGGGGAGCGACTCATCAACCCTATTGAAGTAAAGCATGCCACTCTCGGTGTGATTGTGTCGATTATCGCGATAGTGCTTACCTTCGCTCTAGTGATGCTGCAGAAAAGAGCCTTGGCAGCTACCTCAAGCACGATAGTCGAGGCTGATGCGTTGCATTATAAGTCGGATTTGTTCTTGAATGCTGCAGTGTTATTAGCATTGGTTTTATCACAATATGGCTGGTGGTGGGCCGATGGCTTATTTGCTGTGCTGATTGCACTTTTCATTGGCCAACAAGCGATTGGTTTAGCGTATAAGTCGGTACAGTCACTGTTAGACAGAGAGCTAGATGATGAAACTCGAGATAAAATCACCGAGATCGCGATCCTTGATCTTCAAGTTAGGGGCATCCATGATCTCAGAACAAGAGAGTCGGGTAAGACCATGTTTATTCAATTTCATTTGGAGTTAGATGGCTCGCTGAGCTTGGAACAGGCTCATACCATAGCCGTTGAAACGTCCATTCGGATCCGGCGAGAGTTTAACTATGCTGAGGTGATTATTCACCAAGATCCAGTGTAATTATTGATGGATGACAAGTAAAAACGCTGAGTGTTTTGTGCTGATGGTTATCTCTTGGTTCTTTGTTTGTTGTAAATAGGTAGTTAATATAATTACTTACACATAGTTGTCGCAATTTGTATCTTTACTGTGCTAAATTCCTTCGCATTAAAACGATGTAAGGGAATCATCATGAAAAAATTATCAATTGTAGCGTTAGCTGTTTTAGGGTTGGCGGCTTCAAATATTGCTTCTGCAGAGACGGATCGCATTGGAGCATATGTGGGTGGTCAAATTGGCGCATTTTCCGCTGATGTTGAGGGCGACTCCGAATCAGGCCAAAGCTATGGTGCTTATGGTGGATACAACTTCAATGAGTGGTTCGGTCTAGAAGGCACTCTTTATATTACTAATAACTTCGTCGATGAAGATTTTGTTGATGTTTATGCAGCTTCATTTTCTGTTGCACCTAAGTTCACATGGGTTATCAACGATACATTTTCTTTATACGGTAAAGTGGGTGTAGCGTCTGTAGCGGTAATCATGGACGGTGTATTTCGTGATGTAGATTACACAGGCGTTGGTTTGACTGCGGGTGCCGGTGTTAACGCAGCGCTGACTAACAATCTCAATATCCGTTTAGGATACGATTATACCTCAGCAGATCTGGATTCAGATGATTTTGGTGCCAGTGATTTTGACATCGATTTGTCAAACGTGACCTTAGGTATGCATTACCAGTTCTAGTCAATGCTAGAGCGTATTAGAGAGCAACACTGAAATATAAAAAGGATATCAAACGATATCCTTTTTTAGTGTCACACTCTGGTGCTGCTCTTTATTCCATCGCCAACTCTTTCAGTTTACGAGTTAAAGTATTACGCCCCCAGCCTAAACGTTTAGCAGCTTCTTGTTTATGGCCATTGGTGTGTTTTAGGGCTGTTTCTAGCAATATCCGTTCAAAAGCGGGCTGCACTTCAGTGAGCAAGTTACTTTCACCCTCTGCTAAGCGCTGATCTATCCAACGTTTTAATGCAGCTTCCCAGTCGGCAGTGCCAGTGTGTTGGTCGTGAGATACTGCGGGTTCCTCTAGCAGTTCTGGAGGCAGATCTTGTGGCAAAATTTCTTGTCCAGACGCCATCACGGTTAACCAACGACAAGTGTTTTCTAGCTGACGAACATTACCAGGCCAAGGCAGTGTTGCCAGCTTATTGGCCGTTTCCTTCGTCAGAATTTTGGGCTCTACATCGATCTCTTTTGCTGCGATAACTAAAAAGTGACGTGCGAGCTGGGCAATGTCTTCTCGTCGTTGCGATAACGGCGGCAGATGCACCCTGATCACATTCAAACGATGAAACAAATCCTCTCTAAAGCCGCCTGCTTGCACGAGTTGTTCTAAATTTTGGTGCGTTGCAGCAATAATACGCACATCAACCTGTACGGGAGAGTGACCGCCTACGCGATAGAACTGACCATCGGCTAGCACTCGTAACAAACGAGTTTGTACATCCAAAGGCATGTCACCAATTTCATCTAGAAAGAGTGTGCCACCATTTGCTTGTTCAAATCGACCTTGGCGAACATTTCCTGCGCCAGTAAAGGCACCTTTTTCATGGCCAAACAGCTCCGACTCGATTAAGTCTTTAGGGATCGCCGCCATATTAATTGCAATGAAGGGCTTACCTTTTCGGGGACTGTGCTTGTGTAATGCACTGGCGACCAGCTCTTTACCGGTACCTGATTGACCATTAATCAGCACGCTAATCGATGAGCGTGATAATCGACCTATAGCTCTAAAAACTTCTTGCATTGCCGGCGCTTCACCAATTATTTCGGGAGTGGCAACAATGGGTTCTGCAGGTGCACTGCTATTACTTTGTTCGTTAGCGTGCGTAATCGCGCGTTCAACGAGGGAGATGGCTTCATCAATATCAAACGGCTTAGGCAGGTACTCAAATGCGCCTGCTTGATAAGCACTGACTGCGCTATCAAGGTCGGAGTGGGCGGTCATAATGATAACGGGAATATGTGGATAATGGGTTTGTAGACGTTCTAGTAGCGTTAAGCCGTCGGTACCTGGCATGCGAATGTCAGACACAATCACTTTGGGCTGCGCTGTTTCAAGGGCATCCCACAATGACTCGGCAGCGGCAAAACTGGCACTGCTGAGCTTGGCGCCTTGTAATGATTTTTCAAGCACCCAGCGAATAGAACTATCATCATCGAGGACCCATACTTGTTCAGTCATGTTGTTGTTTTCCTCATTTAGCTATTGATGGGTAGAGTGATGGTGAACTCGGTGCGTCCAACAGAAGAGTCACATTCAATTCGGCCGCCGTGCAATCGGGCAAAGTTATGCGCAATCGATAATCCTAGGCCTGAACCTTGTTCACGGCCTGTGACCATGGGATAAAACAGCGTATCTATTAAGTCCGGGTTAATGCCTGGACCGTTATCGATTACTGATAGCATCAACACTAATTTATGTCGTTGTGTACCAATCGTTATTTGATGCTGAGTGCGCGTTTTTATGCGGATATTACCGCCGGTCATATCGAGTGCTTGCACCGCATTTTGCACAATATTGAGCACAACCTGTTGCAGTTGGTCTGGATCCATTTCAATATCAGGGATCGAAGGATCATAATCTTGCAACAAGGTAACATTGTCAGGCAGGGTTAAATTGACCAGTTGTAATACTTTATGTACCACTTCATGGATATTATAAAGACGGTGCTGTGTTGGCTTTTGTGGGCCTAATAACCGGTCTACTAACCCTCTTAAACGATCTGCTTGTTCAATAATCAAGTCGGTAAACTCTCTGAGTTCAGCCTCTTCAAGCTCTCGAGATAACAGCTGCGCAGCCCCTCTTAGTCCAGCTAACGGGTTTTTTATTTCATGTGCGAGGTTTCGCACTAGAAATTGAGCGGCTTGTTGCTGTGCATCTTGAGTTAATTGCTGGTGGATACGCCTTTGTTGATCGACCTGTCGTAGCTCTAATAAGGCCTGACCATGCTCTTGTTCTATCGGTGTTAGGGTGACATCGACAGTGTGTTGTTGACCATCGAGAGTGACCAGTGAAACGGTATTAACGGTCAGTCCTTGGTTATTTTTAATGGCTAATTGCAGCATAGGAAGATCAACGGCCAATGTTTGATAATGCTCAGGCAAACTCAGTTCAAGTAGCTTGTTATTGCTAACGCCCAAAAGCTGCTCAGTAGCAACATTAGTGTAAAGCAGTTCCAGCTCATCATTGATAACGAGCACTGCAGTCACTAAGTGATTGAGCAATAAACCTGTATCCATCTGCTACTCCGCCTTAATCAGTTGCACCATTTTGGGATTCTAACTTAGTTGCACCACTATGGTGCACCAAAGTGGTGCGGTCTGCAACTCGACTTCATCGGAGCAATAACATTAAGCTAAACCAGTTAAGTGAATGTATTTATTCGTGTTAACTAATTATTCGCGAATGAGAGCAGACATTATCTTGCTCTATTCTGTATTGTCCGGTGAAGAAAAATTTTCCTTGGGAGAGTTGATGCAAGTAGTTTGCCGTCTTGTGTTAGTGCTTTGATAATAAAAGTATGTTCACCGCGGTCGACATTATTCACTTGGAACAAACCGCTTTGTTGAGCATCACTTTGTTGCTTACCGTCCATAAACAGCACTAATAGATGTGAAGGAGCAAGTTCAGGTTCAATCTGCAGTGCGATTGAAATATTACCTTCATTACTTCTTACCGTTTCTTCTTCGTTAGGAGAGGCGATACGCATGCGGTAATTAATCTTATCGCCAGTAGGAGATAAATGACTATTTGATGGACTGGGAGGCGGGGGAAGTTTTATTTGGTTCTCGGTGTTCTTGTTAAACTCAACGACTTCAGCATTTTTTACGGGCTGATCGGAAAAATGTATTTTACCGTCCTGATCTACCCATTTGTATACTGTCGCATGGATAAATGGGCTGACAAGCAGCATTAAAACCAAAAAACCTAGGCGCATAGTGAGTTCCTTTGTGGCACGTTTGCTCTCTCAGACTAGCGTCTTTTCAATAATAAATCATGAATTTTATTGACGATAATTATGCATTTGTCTAAGCAATCCAGGTTGTGAACCTAAGGTCGGTGCTTATATGCTAATGTAGGTGTTAACTGCACAGTGAGCAGATCCATATTTCCCCTTAATTGTGGCAATGTTGTTGGTCTAAGTATAATACCAATAGTAGAGCTCGATATGACGGATTGCAGCGAGTCGTTATAATGCTAATTTTTACAGTATAGTTTGAGGTGGATGATGGCTTTGAATAAAATTTTATTTCTGGTGTTGGTCAGCATGAGCAGTTTTTCAACTTTAGCGGCATCGCCTAGTTTTGACTGTAATAAGGCCAGTGGTGCAGTAGAGCATCTGATCTGCCAAGATGATGAGCTAGCATCATTAGATAGAACAATAGCGACAGTATATAAACAAGCTTTGAAAAGCATCCCTACAGAAGAACAACCCAAAGCGATGCAAAGAGGCTGGATAAAAGGCCGTAATGACTGCTGGAAAGCACAAAGTGTAAGTGTGCGTGAGTGTGTGGTGCAAAACTATCAAAGTCGGATTATAGAGTTACAAATCCAAGGTGGATTATTAGAGGTCCCTGCGGGTGTTCTGTTTGATTGTGAGGGTTTCCCACCAATTACTGCTGTTTTTTATACCCAGTTAGATCCAGTCACGGCTGTTTTTACCTTTGATGAGCAACAACTGCTGGCGACGAATGTACCCAGTGGCAGTGGTGCTAAATATCAAGGGGCAAACTTTGAGTTTTGGGAACATCATGGCGAAGCAAGCGTCCGTTATTTTGATAAGCACTCTATTTGTAAAATTCGCTAGCGCTGCAGAGGTGATATCTTGCGTTAAGCACCATAGCTCAATCGTTTTAGTTCATGAATTCAGTAAACATAAAGGCAGCCTATAGGCTGCCTTTTTTGTAATCGGTTAACTTAGTCTAAGAACTGCTAACTGTTGTCATATTGCTGTTCAATTTCACCCGCTTTAGCGCTATTGGCATGCTGGTTCAACTGTTTTGCGTAAGCGGCAATATTGGGGTATTTATCTGCCTCACCGCTGGCAACTAACATCTCAACGATAAACGACATCATAATATCTGCACCAGTGAGCTTATCAGCCACTAGGTAGCGCTTACCCTCTAAGGCCTGATTAACATAGCTAAGCACTTTTTCAGTTTCAACAGCGGCGTAACCTTCTAAAAAGTTAGTTTGGCAACCATCTTTGGCAACAAACATTCTGAGCAACAATGGCAGCATTGCCGAACTTTCCGCAAAATGTAGCCACTGGAGATACTCGACATAGTCTTTACTGCCTTTCTCTGGCGCTAGCTTTCCTGCCGCGTGAGCGTCAATAAGATATTCAGTGATCGCACCTGATTCGGCAATAATCTGTTGGTTATATTCGATCACCGGTGACTTACCGAGTGGATGAATAGCCTTAAGCTCTGGCGGGGCTAAAAATGTTTGGCTATCTCGTTGGTAAGCTTTGATTTGGTAATCTAGTCCAAGCTCTTCTAGTAACCAGATAATACGTTTTGAGCGAGATTTGTTTAAATGGTGCAAGGTGATCATTGGCTGTCCTTTGCTATTGTTCGCCGTGGGTATGGCGACAACGGATAGAGTGAGAGAAAACGGGAAGCATTGATAGAAAGGGGCAAAGCCCCTTTATTTGAACAGCAATAGGCTATTTAAGCTGCTTGATTATCTCATCGGCAACCACTTCAGATGATGCTGGGTTTTGGCCCGTAATTAGGTGACCATCAACCGCTAAGTAGCTCGCCCAGTCATCGCCTTTACTGTAAAGGGCGCCGTGTTGGATCATCATATCTTCAACAAGGTAAGGCACGATATCGGTAAGCTGCACGGCAGCTTCTTCGGTGTTGGTAAAGCCAGTAACCTTCTTACCCGCAACCAATGGAGTACCATCAGCGGCTTTGACATTTTTCAGTGCGCCGGGAGCATGGCACACTAAGCCGACGGGCTTGCTTGCTTGATAGAAGGTTTCAATTAACGCGATTGAATTAGCGTCATTAGTCAGATCCCATAATGGTCCGTGGCCACCAGGGTAGAAAATGGCGTCGTAATCTTCAGCATTAATGTTGGCAAGCACTTGAGTCGTCGCTAGCAGCTTTTGTGCGTCACTATCTTGATTGAATCTATCAGTGGCTGCTGTTTGAAAGTCTGGCTGCTCGCTGGTTGGGTCAAGCGGTGGTTGACCGCCCGCTGGTGATGCTAGTGTGACGTTAAAACCGCTGTCTTTAAAGCGGTAATAAGGGCTGGCAAATTCTTCTAACCAAAAGCCTGTTTTTAAACCAGTATCGCCTAATTTATCGTGCGAGGTCAGTACCATTAATACGTTCATTTATAATCCTTTTTAATGTTTAATCGTTTTAGTTAAAAACGATATTCAAAAGTGTATTCGTTATAAGTTAGATAGCGCACTTTAGCGGGTATATTTAAAGCTTAAGTGCGCTTGCTCGACTAAAGGTTGCGCTCTAAAATTTTGCGACTCATTGCTAAATCTACATCTTGTTTTTCACCGAGCGCTGTCATGCCATGAGCTTCAAGCTGTGCCATGATTTTGTCGATACTGCTGGCATCTAAATCATAGTCGCTTAAGCGGGTTTTAATGCCCATTGCTTCGAAAAATTCACGTGTTTTAGCGATTGCAGCATCGATGATCTCATCGTTAGTGCCTTGGGCTATGCCCCAAACGCGATCGGCATATTGCAGTAACTTCTCCTGCTTACCTTCACGGCGACAATCCAGCATACCGGGCAGCACGATAGCGATAGTGCGAGCGTGGTCGATGTCATATAAAGCGGTAAGTTCATGGCCAATCATATGTGTTGCCCAGTCATGGGGAACACCGCGACCGATCACGCCGCTTAAAGCCATTGTGGCAACCCACATGAGATTGGCTCTAACATCAAAGTCTTTTGGTTCGCTGAGGGCTTTAGGTCCAAGCTCGATTAACGTTTGAAGTAGGCCTTCGGCAAATCGGTCTTGTACTGGAGCATTAACAGGGTAGGTTAAGTACTGCTCAGTGATGTGAATAAAAGCATCGACAACCCCATTGGCCACTTGGCGCTCTGGTAGAGTGAAAGTTTTACTTGGGTCTAAAACAGAAAACTTTGGATAAACATGGTCGCTCATGAAAGAGAGCTTAGCCTGATACTCTTTACGGGTAACAACGCTAGCACTATTCATTTCAGAACCTGTGGCTGGCAAGGTTAGCACTGTGCCAAATGGCAGTGCTTGAGTGACTTTTGCGCCCCAGCTCAAAAGAATATCCCATGGCTCACCTTCAAATAGGGCTGCAGCAGCGACAAACTTAGTACCATCAATAACAGAGCCGCCACCGACCGCCAATAGAAAATCAATATTTTGCTGCTTAACAACTTCAACGGCTTTCATTAATGTTTCGTAAGTTGGGTTTGCCTCAATACCGCCGAACTCAACAACATCACGCTGTCCAAGTGCTGCCTTTACTTCATCTAGCGTGCCAGTACTCTTGGCGCTATTGCCGCCAAACAGTATTAATACTTTTGCATCTTTTGCGACTAAGTTATCCAGTTCGGCAATCTTGCCTTCGCCAAAGCTAATATGAGTTGGGTTGTAATAGTCAAAACTGTTCATATTCTTTCCTATCTATCGACAAGTATTATCGAATGAGTATGAGATATTTAGTAGACCAGTCGTCTATTAAATAGTTAAAAAAATACCCGCGCTAATCATAGGCGGGTGAGATAAAACTGTTGGCTATTTCAGTGGAGATATAGGCTGTGCCAACAGGGCTTTGGTTACTTGCAATACGCGTTCAATCACATTTGGATCACGTGATAATTTACTTTTTAAACTCGCGCCTAACCAAAGCTGGTATAAGGTTTCTGCCGTAATTTGGGCGTGCATCGCTGGAAGTGAACCGTCGTTGATCCCAGCTTCGATACAGTGGGCAAGACGCGTAATAACGCCTGATGAGCCTTTATCAAGCGCTAGGCGCATCGACTCAGAAAGATCTGCAACTTCGGCACTGAGCTTAACTACTAAGCATTTTTGGTCAATGCTGCAATTACTCTGAGTTGCCTGCCAGCGCAGCCAGTAGCTCATGAGTCGCTCAAGACCTGAACCATTTTTGGCGTCAAATAGTTCATCAATACTGTGTAAGTATCCCTTGAAGTAACTGTTAATGATCTCTTCACCAAACAGCTCCTTAGATTTGAAGTAATGGTAAAAAGAGCCTTTGGGAACATCGGCAAATTTTAGGATCTGCGACAAGCCCACATTCGAGAAGCCTTTACTCGAAATTAAGCTATAACCAGAGTCAATAATATGCTGACGTGTTTGTTGGGATTCAATTTTCATAGGCCGTATCTTAAACTCAATTAGACCGGTCGTCTAGTTAATGTTTGCGATGGGTCAGTTTAAGTACATTATACTTAATTTAATCTAGATTTATTTTTCATTAAACATATGAAATTATGAGTATTATAAAGGCAGGGTGCTTCGTGAGAAATTCTGCTTTAGCACCACCGTTGATTCAATGCCCGCAATACAATTTAAGCTACCCAATGACTTTTTAACGAAGCTTTCGTAGCTAAGTAAATCACTGGCAACAATTTTTAAAACATAATCATGCGCCCCGGTGACAACAGAACATTCCATCACTTGCTCCAGACTTTGCATCGCCGTTTCGAAGCGCTCAGCATGATGATCTGAATTTTCTGTGAGGCGCACAAAGGCATAGACCACCACATTGAGCCCGACCTCTTTAGGTTCTATTTGTGCCGCATAGCCGCTTATAACTCCCGTCTGTTCGAGCTTTCTGACTCGGCGAAGGCAGGGGGTATCAGACATGTTTAACCTTGCAGCCAACTCTGAAATGGCAATACGGCCCTGTTGCTGCAAAATAGCGAGAATATTGCGATCTTTACTGTCCAAAGAGAACTCCGAATTTAGTTTTATAGTTTATTTCAATCGAATGTAGTCAATTTATAGTGGAATCCGATCTGAAATGGAAGTTATAGAAGGGAAAATGACGATTTTACCCCTCGAGATCCTGATAGGCTAATTCAACATAATAATAACAATAACAGGAACCGCTAGATGACATTGAATACTCGGGCTTTTGACCATTGGATCCGTACCCGTTTTGTGGAGCTCAATACCCAATTAGAGCTGTTATATGCAACGCAAGTTGATCGTGCCAATGTCGAAGGTATTGGTGAGTCACTTAAAATAGCGTTAGAAGCTGAAGGCCGAGAGATGATCGCGGCATTATTGGCGGAGGGAAATACCGACGAAGGCTTTGATCACGCGTTCGGCTTACTGGGGAATGTAGGCTTGTACATGGCTGCTTGTCGCCGTCATGAGATAACCGAGCCCTCTCGTGAGCAGGTATCACCATTAACAGAAGCCTCTGCTTTAGCGATGCATATCGGCGCTTCTATTGGTGTTACTCCAAGGTTTGCCACCGCGCACTTAACCACACATAACAGCGCTGATAACGGCCTATACAAACGGTTTACTAACCTGCCCGCTGAAAAGCTGTTTGTTGATTATAATACCAAAGGTATTCTTGCCTATAAGCGTGCAGCAGACGCATTATTAAAAATACAACCTCTAGGCATTTCTCATCCCATTGCCGCCGATTTACTGGTTGTCGCCAAGCAAGCGCTCGTAGATGTAAAAGAGTCGAATAAGCAACTCTTTAACAAGCTCGATACTAATGACTTCTTCTATTGCGTGAGGCCGTACTACAAACCCTATCGTGTTGGAAGCCAAGTTTACCGCGGTGCAAATGCCGGTGATTTTGCCGGTATCAATGTCATCGATATGCTTTTAGGGCTGTGCGCTGCCAACGAAGCTGGATATTCACAAATGTTGGTTGATAAGTTTCTGTATATGATGCCAGAAGATCAACGCATTTTGCGTGACTGTATGCGTCGTTCTAGCTTTATGGACGAGCTGTTAGCGCTGCGGCATTTGCACCATGAAGCCTGGTTTAAAGAAAACGTAAGGCTGTTTCTAGAGGTGTGTAGATTGCACGGTGAAACAGCGATTCAGCATCACAATGAATTAGTAAATAAGTATATTGCTATCCCTTCTCAAACGATGGAGCAGCAACATATGGATAAAGTTACCGCGAGTGGCCCGCCATTACCAGTGTTGCTTAATGCGCTGGAAAAACTACGAGATAGGCGGTCTGCGGCATGCCGCAGTGATATCAAGACGCGATATGACGATATTAAATCGCTCACTGCAAGCTTAGAGGCTCGTTGATATGGGGGATTTTAACCATGACTATAAAAAAGATTTTATGCTCGCGCCTGGAAGTTACTTATTGAACCATTCAGTTGGCAGGCCGCTTCAAACGGCTGAGGCTGATTTTAAGCAACAGTTTTTCACACCATGGCAAGAGTCTGGTATTGAGCCTTGGAGAGATTGGCTTGGCATTATTGAGCGATTTACCGATGGTTTATCGAGAATGTTTAATGCCCCTGCGAGCGAGTTCTGTCCGCAAGTTAATCTATCGAGCGCATTGACCAAATTGGTGATGTCCGTTGATTCATTGCAACGTGATGATACCGTGATCTTAATGAGTGAGATTGATTTCCCCAGCATGGGTTTTGCACTCAAAAAAGCGCTGCCAAAAAACTGCGAACTGCGATTTATCCCTAAAGCGCTGGATATTACCGATGCTAATGTATGGGATGCTCACTTAACGACAGATATTGATATGGTGTTTGTGAGTCATGCTTACTCTAATACTGGGCAGCTATCGCCAGTCGATGACATTGTTGCGGCAGCAAAATCGAGAGGTGTACTCACACTGATTGATATCGCTCAGTCAGCGGGTGTGGTGCCGGTAGATTTAGGGGCTCTGCAGGCTGACTTTATGATTGGCTCCAGTGTTAAATGGTTATGTGGTGGCCCTGGAGCGGCTTACCTTTGGGTTAACCGTCAGCATATTGCAGATTGTCAGCCTAAGGACGTAGGTTGGTTTAGTCATGAAAATCCGTTTGAATTCGATATTCATGATTTTAGATACCATAAAAGCGCGCTTAAGTTTTGGGGCGGGACACCGTCTGTAGCGCCTTATGCGATAGCGGCTCATAGCATTGATTATTTTTGTCAGTTGGGTTCAGAAAAGCTACGCCAGCATAATCAGCATTTGATTGAGCTGGTGGCCAATGAGCTTGGCAGTGAACTGGTCTCTCCCCGAGAACAAGATAAACGCAGTGGAACCATGATCCTAAATTTCGGTCATCGGCAGCAACAGATATTATCTGCGCTAAAAAGTGCCAACATCAGTGTTGATGCACGAAGCCAAGGGATACGAGTGTCGCCGCACATATACAATGATGAAGCTGATATGTGGCGCCTATTAGAACTTGTTGGCACGACAGGGTGGTAACCAATAATATTGCTCTTTAGCCGTTGGATAAAGAGCAAATAGGGACACTTTTAAATTAGTGCTTAACAGCATGAAGATACGTTTTTCGATAATCAAATTGTTGATTCAGGCGGGTAATTTCACCTAGGCTCATATTGGCAGCAATGGTGTTTCCTTTACTGTCAGACACATATTTTTGAGCTGTTCTTTTGACAAAATCGACCACATAGACATTATTATTCTCAAGTGCCGTTGCGGCTTCTAACGCCGCGCTTTTAGAGCAATCATTACATAGTGCTACAGAGTTCATTCCTGCGAAGCTTGCTGCAGAGAAGAGTAATGTTGCCATCATTAGTGGGGCGGTAAGGGTAATTTTCATTATTTTCTCCAGAATAAATAAATGTGACTTAAGTCACATTTTTATCATCTTGACTAATTAATGTCCATCTTTTTATTAGCATGTTGTTAACATAATTAGTTGTTTAATAAGTACTTATTTAAGCTGACACTAATATTCGTTGTCTTGTTCTTATTGAGTAGTCGCCGACAAATTCAATTAATTATTCTAGGTTGCCTATTTAACATTATTGATTGATAGTTAAAGCCATTCATTTTTACAAGGTGAGTTTAATGAAGATATTCATACTGTTATTGGGATTGTGCAGTGTTAGTGCCTTTTCAGTTGAATGGCAGACACAGCAGATTGATGCAAGTTTATCTTTTCGTGGTAGCGCAGCTGCTGATGGCATAGTGTGGGTGAGTGGCTCTAACAATAGTGTCTTTTTGTCTAAGGATGCAGGTAAAACTTGGCTCGATGTTTCTGTTACAGAGCAACCGTTAACCGATTTTCGTGATATTGAAGTTTTCGACGCTAACACTGCCATTGTGATGGGGGCTGGTGAGGGCGAGTTATCTACACTCTATATTACTGAAGATCAGGGGGCTTCTTGGAAACTGTTGCTCGAAAATAAACATGAAACGGGTTTTTTTGATTCTATTGCTTTTTGGGATAGAAACAACGGATTGCTGTTAGGGGATCCTGTTGATGGTTGCTTTGTTATCTTACGCACTCAAGATGGTGGTAAAAGTTGGCAACGGATTGCTCGAGCTCATCTTCCTAAACTGCTCGACCGTGAAGTGGCCTTTGCCGCGAGTGGTAATACCCTCATGGTCGGCAAAGCGGGTCAAGCATGGTTCACCACTGGCGGCCATAGTAGCTCTATTTATACCTCGCAAGACTCCGGTGATTACTGGCAAAGAACGCATATTCCACTCTATGACGATACACAAACTGCCGGCGGTTATGGCGTGGCGATGAATACTCTTGGCGATGTTTTTGTTGTCGGCGGTGATTACCAACAGCGTGATAAGCATGATGCTAATATGGTGTATCTAAAAGGCAAAGTCTGGCATAAAACGCGTAAGGCGACTGCCGGACTGAGAACCGCGATGGTTTGTCATCAAGCCATGTGTATAGCGACGGGTAAGTTGGCTACAGATATCTCATTTGACCATGGCTTTAGTTGGCAGCCGTTGTCGATTCAAGGTCAGACACAAGGTTATTACACCTTGGCGATTGATGGTGATACCTTGGTGGCAGCTGGGCATCAAGGCCGTGTGGCGGTCTACGTAGTGCCCCCCGAGAGCTGATTTTTTTACCGTTTATTAGATCCCAAGACATAACCATAAAACCCAAGTGACTTGCTTGGATTTTATGGTTTATTCAACGGCGACTCAGTCACTTTACTTTGGTAGCGTTTACCATTGATCCGTTCAATAATTTGAGTGGCATTTAGGTCGTGAATCACATTGATGAGTGTGGCAGGTGCATCGGTTACTGTGCCGATAATGACTAAAATAGGGATAACTTCTATCGGTAGACCGAGAGTGGTGACGATAAAAATTTCACCCAAAAAGGCTCCGCCAGGCACGCCACTAATAATAAATGCTGACAACACTGAAATAAGTACGGTGAGCGCAAAAACATCTGCAGTGAAATCCAAACCCAATATTGAATAGATAAATACAATCTTTAGCGCGGTGGTCATCGAGGCACCGCCTTTATTGAGATTGACCAACAAAGGCAGACAAATATCTGCTATCTCCTCTTTTATGCCCATCTTATTGGCGGCTCGGATATTAACGGGTAACGTGGCCAGAGAGGAGCTGGTACCTAATGCGGTAACTGACGGTGCAACCGCATTTTTCCAAAATTGAGTAACGCCTTTTGTCCCGCCACCTAACCAAGCGTAAAGAGTTGAGCCGATGATGAAATAGATAATTGCCGCAACAAAGAATAGCCCAATAGCGCGAGCAAAAGTGCTCAACAGTTCGGTGTCTTGACTGGCCATGGTTGAAGCAAAGTAGGCGCCTAGTCCTATTGGGGCAGCTACCATCAAAATGGATACTATCTTCATGATAACGGTATTGAGACTATCAAGGATATCTGAGACTTTCTCACCATCTTTTCCTGATTGACCAATAGCGATCCCGGCGATGACCGACATGATGATCAATGCCAGGATATTGGATTTAGACAGCAAACCAACAAAATCATTGGTAGTGAGCAAACCAACGAAATCCATTGTGCCCGCCCCCGCTTCAACATGTTGATGCAGATCGAGTAAAACACCTTGCGCAGGATCGAAGGCCAGAGCCAAGCCTACAATCGATACGGCGGGGATAATCGCCATTACAATTGACACCAAGAAGAGGGTAATAAGAATGGCACCGAGTTTTTTTAAGTCAGTCATTCGTGCAATGGAAGAGGTCACACTAATAGCAACGAGTGGCACAATAATCATGAATAGCAGATTAAGAAAAATCTGCCCAATAGGCTTTAATTCAAGTGCAAAATCAGGCAGTACAATACCGATAACGCCACCAATAAATAGTGCTGACAGTAAAACAATTGAAGAACGATAGGGCTCAAGTTTTTGCCACATAAATGAAGGTCCACTTATTATTGGTTGTCAGAACACTGACTTTCGATGGGGTATCCCATCAAGCTATCTAGCCATCGATGGGGTGTCAACCTAACAAGCGGTAGAAGAAAAGGAAAAGGCCTACAGCAAGCAGACCTTTAAATATTGAATCGTCGCTAATTAACGTCCTCTTCGACCTTCTCGCGCCATACCGTGTTGCCTTGCGTTGCGTGAGCGGTTCAATCCTTCTCGGTCAATGTTGCGGTTATTCATCTGTCGATTCATATTGTTGGGGCGACTCATATCAGTATTAGGCCTAGATGGCATAGTGACAGGCTTGCTGATATCACGATTACTTAGCCCTGTTTCAACTCTCTGTTTAGTTGCGGGCGCAGGTGTCCAATTGCCTTTATTGCGGTTTTGCCACTCACCATTATTATCTCGTGCAATATTGCCATTTTTATCGGCAAAGACGTTATTGTCACGGCTCTTGTTGTGAGTCGCTTGTCTAAGATTGTTGTTTATTTTCTTTGAGTCAGCATTACGTACGCGGTTCTCTGGACGGTTATAGAGGTTATTTTTCCCCACGCGGTTACCTGAAATATTGTTGTTTTTGGTAACCTTGTTGGAGATATTGGTTTTATTACCGATACTGACACTGTTACCGATATTAATATCACCGGTATTTATCACGACAGGGCGACGGTAACCTCCACCGTAATAACCGCCACAGCATCGGCCTGGATGATAGTTATTACCCCAGCCAGCATTCCAGCCAACCCCCACGCTAAAGAAACCATTGCTCCAACTCACACCGACGTTCCAGCCTGTCCAAGGGTTATAACCAACATGTAATCCCCAAGTCGGTGGTCTTGGATAATAGTAACGGCCCCAGTAGGGTGGGTAGTACCAGCCTGTGCCATATACAGGTACACCGTAATAGGGGTAGGACCACATATAGCCTGGAGTGTAACCCACATAGACAACCTCGGGTGTAGAGTCATAAATCTCGACATAAGTGGTGTTATACACAGGTGAGCTTGGGGGGATTTTTGCAATCTCGTCTGTCGGGATGTTATCTGCGACTGTCCATGGGCCTTTAGCCGCTGAAGCGACAAACCAAACGGCATTATCTACTGCGTAGTACTGACCGTTTATTTTCAATACCTGAGTGGAGGTGTTAACGGCATAAGCGACCTTAGTACCTGGGATTGCATCAAACTTAGGCTCACCATCGTATTCAACAGTTAGCTTTGTTTCACTGCGCTTAATCGCAGCAGTTTGTGGTATTTGCGCATCGAGCATCGCTTGGTCTGCTTCTGTGGTGCCTGCAACAGAAACACGTAGGCCTCCAATATCGGACTCAGGTGGGATATCATTAAAACTCGTCGGCAGCTTATCGGCGCGAACAAACTCCCAAGGTCCAGCTTCCTTCTTGGCTTTAAACCAGCGCCCCGACAGCAATAAATACATATCACCTGAAGAAACCTCTCTAATCCATGCGGTCTCTGTGTTGCTGACGTACAGCAGCTTGCCTTCGGTCAGGCTTTTCCATCTGGGCTTACCCTCTGTTGCGACCAATTCGGTGGCGGTGTTTACGGCGATGACGGCGGGTGCTGAGGCACTTTTTGCTGGAGTGGCATCTTCAGGTTTAGGAAGCATTTTAACGAGGTCTTCAGGCGGATATTCGGTTGTTTGCCAAGGGCCCATGGGGTTGTCTGCGGTGTACCAGAACGTACCGCTGCTGAGGTATAACTTTTTAGTCTGTTGGTTACGTGCAACCGCAAATGGCGTGTTTAATGCTCGCTCATAAGGGCTGCCTTCTATTTCCCTAAATTGCGGCGCGCCGTCGAAAGACAGCAGTACACTGAGTTGCTGACGGAAAATAATGTTGGGGGCATCGTTCTTAATGTTCTCTAAGCTTTGTTTCTCTTGTTTAGCATTGGCGAGACTGGCAGAAAGGCGCTCCATTGAGATATTAAAACTACTGCTGCCTAGGGCTTTTTCTACCACTTCGGTAAAGCGCTGCTCGTCTGCTTCAGTCGACTCTGGCCAGCGAACCTGAGTGACTTTAACGTCTCTAACGGTAGCGTTATCGGTATTGGTATCGATGCGTGCACTAAACCAAAAAGCGCCAAAAACGGGCTCGTCTCTATCGATGAGTTCGAGAGACATTGCCGCACGCCCTTGCAGAATATTACCGTTAAGTGATTCAGGCTGTGGCTGATATACCACTATGGTGCCCTCTTTTTCGGTTACCTCTTGTGGCCACTCAATCGCGTTAGCATTGGCTAGACCCAATAGCATCATCATGATTACGGCGAGGGTTGAGCGGAAACATGCAAAAATTTTAGCTGACATAGCAGTCCCTTCTGTTTTGATCGAGTGGTGAATATCAAGCTAACACGCTGGCTATTGTAATGGTTAAACTTTATTCAGAATAACTATAGTTGTTCATTATTATAATCGCATTATGGACAAAAATATTATTGATTTATAAGCACAAAAAAGCCCTAAACGTTTCCGCTTAGGGCTTTCTAAATGGCGCTTTAACTACGCCATTAACTCAGTTTTTAAGTTTACAAGCTGTAATAAAGCTCGAACTCTACAGGGTGAGTCGTTTGGTTAACACGTTCAACATCAGCAGTCTTAAGCTTGATGTATGAATCGATGAAATCATTGCTAAATACTTCGCCACGAGTTAGGAACTCACGGTCAGCGTCTAGACACTCAAGTGCATTTTCCAGTGAAGTGGCAACTGTTGGGATTTCAGCCGCTTCTTCTGGTGGTAAGTCATATAGATCTTTATCCATTGCTTCGCCTGGATGGATCTTATTTTGGATCCCGTCAAGACCAGCCATTAGCATTGCAGAGAATGCTAAATATGGGTTAGCCATTGGGTCACCAAAACGTAATTCAATACGACGACCTTTAGCACTTGGTACTACTGGGATACGGATAGAAGCACTACGGTTGGCTGCTGAGTAAGCAAGCATTACTGGCGCTTCAAAGTGTGGAATAAGACGCTTGTATGAGTTCGTTGCTGGGTTTGCAAATGCATTAATTGCGCGAGCATGCTTGATGATGCCGCCGATGTAGAACAATGCTGTTTCGCTTAGGCCTGCATACTTGTCGCCAGCAAAAATGTTCACGCCATCTTTTGCTAGAGATTGATGCACGTGCATGCCGCTACCGTTATCACCAACGATTGGCTTAGGCATAAAGGTTGCTGTTTTGTTGTAGGCGTCAGCCACGTTATGGACAACATATTTAAGCACCTGAACTTCATCCGCTTTAAGCGTAAGCGTATTAAAGCGAGTGGCGATTTCGTTTTGACCAGCAGTGGCGACTTCGTGATGATGTGCTTCAACAACTTGGCCCATCTCTTCAAGTACAAGACACATTGCTGAACGTATGTCTTGTGAAGAATCAACTGGCCCTACTGGGAAATAACCGCCTTTAACGCCTGGACGGTGACCTTTGTTGCCGCCTTCGTAGCTGGTACCTGAGTTCCAAGCGGCTTCTACAGCGTCAACTTTGTAAAAACAACCTGACATGTCAGCGCCATATCTAACGTCATCGAATAGGAAGAACTCTGGCTCAGGACCAATCAATACTGTATCGGCGATACCAGTAGAGCGTAAGTAGTCTTCTGCTTTCTTAGCAATTGAGCGTGGGTCACGGTTGTAACCTGTCATTGTGCCTGGGTTTAGAATATCGCAACGAATGTTTGCGGTTGTTTCAGCAGTGAACGGGTCAAGTACGAAACTTGCAGCATCAGGCATGAGCACCATGTCTGATTCGTTAATGCCTTTCCAACCTGAAATTGAAGAGCCGTCAAACATCTTACCGTCTTCGAAAAAGTCTTCATCAACCTGGTGGCTTGGGATCGAAACGTGATGCTCTTTACCTATGGTATCGGTAAAACGTAGATCAACAAACTTAACTTCTAATTCTTGTAGTTGTTGTAAAACTGATTCTGCTGACATTCTAAAGTCTCCGAGTAGGGTAAAGGGTTATCCCTTGTTTTTTATCTTAATGCTTAACGCAATATGCGATTCTGCTATCTGTAAAGCGAGAGTCGTGCCAATCATGTAACATTATGATTTATATGAATTCTAAATCATACTAAAAATATAAAGTTAGCTTTAACGCACCATTTTGGTGCGGCAAGCGGATCAAAATGGTGCACGCGCCATCATTGTGCAGCTAGACTGTTTTCATATTGACTAGCCGTTGGCTAATGGTTAAAAGCAAGACAACAGAATAGCCAAGAATAAGACTTTTTTATAGGGGACAAGTCAAAGAAAAATCAACCAAATGTAGATAAGTGTTATTCAGATAAAAGACAGTTTCATGCCGCTCGCAGGCGTATCTGGTTAAACAGACTAAACTAGGAAGTCGACTAAAGGGGTCGTAAACAGGATGTTTAACAAAATTTATCACTTAAAAGGACGCTAAATGCCTCAAAGAGGTATTTAAAAGGAACGGGAATATAAATAATCCTATCAAAGATAATGATGGAAAGTGTATGTAAAGCGGACGTTATGACGGGAAAAAGCAACACGCATAAGTTATTTCTAACGATTGGTTAAAAATAATCCTGTGAGATACTCGCCACCTAGAGTAGAATGTCACGCTTTTTATAGCAACAACTATAATCGTTTGGTTTTAGTGGTTGTCAGTACCCCCCCCTATATATTTATACCGATGGTAAGAGGTTTAGCCGTGTTAGAGAATTTACGTAACATCGCCATTATTGCACACGTTGACCATGGTAAGACTACCTTGGTTGATAAGCTGCTGGCGCAGTCAGGAACCCTTGAGACTCGAGGAGAAGCCACTGAGCGGGTGATGGATTCAAATGATCTTGAAAAAGAACGTGGTATCACGATTCTGGCCAAGAACACTGCCATCAAGTGGAACGATTACCGTATCAACATCGTTGATACCCCTGGTCACGCCGATTTCGGTGGTGAGGTTGAGCGTGTTCTATCTATGGTTGACTCAGTATTACTACTAGTTGACGCAGTTGATGGTCCAATGCCACAAACTCGTTTCGTGACTAAGAAAGCATTTGCTCAAGGTCTTAAGCCAATCGTTGTTATCAACAAGATTGACCGTCCTGGCGCACGTCCTGATTGGGTTATCGACCAAGTATTTGACTTGTTCGACAACCTAGGCGCAACCGATGAGCAACTAGATTTTCCAATCGTTTATGCTTCTGCACTAAACGGTTTCGCTTCTCTTGATCCAGAAGTCTCAGATGGTGACATGACTCCTCTATTTGAAACTATCGTTGAGAAAGTTTCATCTCCTGACGCTGATGCTGAAGGTGATTTCCAGATGCAGATCTCTCAAATCGATTACAACTCATACGTGGGTGTTATCGGTATTGGTCGTATCAAGCGTGGTAGCGTTAAGACTAACCAACAGGTCACTATTATTGGTGCTGATGGTAAGAAACGTAACGGTAAGATGGGCCAAGTATTAGGCTACATGGGCCTAGAACGTAACGAAGTCGAGATTGCTAACGCTGGTGATATCGTTGCAATTACGGGTCTTGGTCAGTTGCTAATTTCTGACACTGTTTGTGCAACTAACAACGTAGAAGCATTACCAGCTTTGTCTGTTGATGAACCAACACTAACAATGACCTTCCAGGTCAACACCTCTCCATTCGCTGGTAAAGAAGGTAAGTACGTAACTTCACGTAACATCCTTGAGCGTCTGCAGCAGGAACTTGTTCATAACGTAGCACTACGTGTTGAAGAAACTGAAAGCCCAGATCGTTTCCGCGTATCGGGTCGTGGTGAACTTCACCTTTCAATTTTGATTGAAAACATGCGTCGTGAAGGTTACGAGCTAGCTGTTTCTCGTCCAGAAGTTATCGTTAAAGAGATTGATGGCGAGATGTGTGAGCCATTCGAAAACTTGACTGTTGACGTTGAAGAGCAACATCAAGGTGCTGTTATCGAGAAGCTTGGTATCCGTAAGGGTGACATGAAAGACATGCAGATGGATGGTAAGGGTCGTGTACGTATCGATTTTGTTATCCCTAGCCGTGGTCTAATTGGTTTCCAAACTGACTTTATGACAGCCACTTCAGGTTCTGGTCTTATTTACCATTCATTCGACCATTACGGTCCTGTGAAAGGTGGTGATATTGGTCAACGCGCCCGTGGCGTATTGGTCTCTAACGCAACTGGTAAAGCACTGACATTCGCATTGTTTAACCTTCAAGCTCGTGGTCGTCTGTTTATTACTCACGCTGCTGAAGTTTATGAAGGTCAAGTTGTTGGTCTTCACGCTCGTGCAAACGATTTGACTGTTAACTGTTTGAAAGGTAAGCAGCTAACTAACATGCGTGCATCGGGTACCGATGAAGCACAAGTACTGACTCCGCATATCGACATGACACTTGAGCAAGCGCTTGAGTTCATCGATGATGATGAGCTAGTTGAAGTAACACCGCTGAACATTCGTGTTCGTAAGCGTTACTTGAGCGAAAACGATCGTAAGCGTCATAACCGCAAGTAATCGTTTCGTTTAGCTTCAGTCCTTAAAAGGATTGAGCGCTAAGAAGAAGCCCTGAACATGAAAATGTTTGGGGCTTTTTTATACATGGTCATAAATGTTCCATTCATTTATTGGCATTCCCTCCTTGACCCACAGGGATGTGAGGAATGCCTAAGTGATATAGGGAATATCATAGGCCTTGGCTGTCAGATGTATTTATCCTCGAAGTACAGGATGTACTAAGAGGGGGTTATGTCTTGCTAACTATTGATTAACTACAGCGGTCCATTGGGTAATTGATCTATACGTAGCCTCAACGACTAAACCCATTTAGTAGTAACTTGCAGCAGCACCGGCCATGATCACGACAAATATCGCAAGCATGCGGATAGTTTTGTTATATTGCACTTCAGGTAATTGATACTTCAACAACCTTTGTCTGGCAACATATACGTGTATTACGGCCAAGCCGAGCAAGCAAGGTGTAATAGTGAGTGCGCCGTTTATCGCGGAGTGCACTGCTAGTGCACATAAAGCGAATGCTGCAGAAAACCAAACACAGGCAAGAACTGTACTTTCATTCGTTTTAACTGTCATAGAACGCCTTTGGATGTTGGTAGAAAATAAGCTTGAATCAGTTATCAGGCTAGTGGTTTGCTCTGAGCTAGTCTACGCCATAACCATTCCAATGGCCCTTGCTTGAAATACTTAAGGTAGACAGTTGCGAGCATGATTTGAAAAATAGAGAAACCAAGCGCAATCAACATATAGCCTGGCCTGTCGAGTGTGTTCACTAGTGTTGGCGCAAAATAGCGAAACACTAGTACTCCACAAATTGACTGCAGGATGTATAGGCTTAATGATAATTGGCCTACCTTCTGTAATGGCGCCAATACAGTGGAACGGTTTTGACATATTTTAACCAGTATATGAATGTAAATCAGCGCCATAGGTATTGCGCTGACGATAACGGCAACACCTGATAGGGTATTTAATATAGGATCTGTTGAAAGAGTCAGTAAGCTATCGAAAACCGATAATAGTACCGTCGCCACTGCAAGCTGGATAAGTTGGTTTTTGTTAAAGCCGTGCTCAAAAATGCCTTTACGGTAAAGCGCTATGCCAAGCAGCATTAAGCCTGCTGATAACCACATAAGAGTTAATGGGATAACAAATAGCATCGTTGCAAATATCGTCAATTGCATCGTCAGCTGTTCTGCATACGATCCAAACCATATTAGGGACTCCTCTTCAAATAGCGCAGATCCACGTATAAATTTTTCCTCGGGAGATAATAGGCTCATCAGGGTGAGGAGCAGCACAGGGGCAGCGATAAACAAAAGTGATTTTTTTAGCAGTTTATTGTGATCAAGTTTAAGGTAACAAAGTGCCACAAACCCACTGAGTGCATAGGTAAAAAGTACGTCACCAGACCAGATGAAAATAGTGTGTATCACCCCGAAAATCACAAGCCACTTCAACCTGGATTTCACTAATTGATAAGCATCTCTATTTTGTGCTGACAATCTGTCGAACTGAATCGCCAATCCGACCCCAAATAGCATTGAAAACAAACTAATGAAGCGGCCTTCAATAAAAAAATTGCTGAACAACTCCACTAAAATGTCATGCAATGGGTTGGATTCATGGCTGGCGTAGCCTGAAATAGCATTGCCAAAAAAGTAGATATTGATGAACAAAATGCCCAATACAGCTAAGCCACGAATAACATCGATATTAGCGTTACGATCAAAATCTGTCGGGTTCTGCGATGGGTTATTTATTATCACGGTTAACGGTTCCATGTTTTTTGCTTGCACTCCAAGTGCAATAATAGGCTAGACAATATTATACCAGTTCCATTAAATATGTGATCAATTCAGAGCTGTCTCAGGGCTTTCAATTCTAGGCGCATTGTTGAAGAAATGGTTATTCCCTTTTGAGACTTGCAACGCAGTAATGGAAGTCCTGAGAAGCTCACGTAGTGCGGGTTTAAAATCACTTTATGCTACGTATGTGGTTTTCGATATAGAATAACTATTAGCTACAATCGACTTACTTGCCTACAGTGATTTTAATTCCCGCTGAATGACCAACTATTTAATGGAATTGGTATTAGCATTAAGCCGCTTGCGAAATCACGACATCTACAATCGATTACCTTTCATGTGGTTTGGGTATAAATCTGATTAAAATAAAACGTTAGCCAAAAAAAAAGCAATCCATATGGATTGCCGAATAATATGTTCAATTTACAGTGCGCTAGCGTTGAAACTGAATTTTTGTGCCAAACCTAACTAGGAATGCGCAGTAGGGAGTGATGATGAACAAAACAAATATTTAGCAGGGCATTTTCAGTGGTTAACCGACAAAATGGCTTACAAACATTAGCCTCATATAATCAGAGTGTGATAACTCTAGATGGTTCCCACTTTCTGCATTAACAAAAGTTTAGTTTTTGAAAAATCCGATATTCAGACGTGAGTGCACTCCCTCTACTTGAAAGAAACGTCTCCATCCTTGGAGACGTTGTGTTGCTTCGACTCGCGCTAATGCCCTATCGAATTTAGGTGTTGGATTAAATACATCCGCGTTTCTGTTGGTGTTTGACTTACCCAAAAACCACATAGGTAAGCAATCAGAGGGACCAGAAACAATAGTGTCATTAAGGCGATAGTAAGACCTCGTGCCGATAACTTAATACCGTTGCGAGTGCTAAACTGCAAAGCCTCTTTTGTGGGGCAGGCTGATACGCAGCGCATGCAGGCTTGGCATTCATCTGAGCGGATATTGATCTGACTATGTACCGAAATATTGGCAGGGCAGGCGCGGCTGCATTTATCACAGTTCATCCCTTTACTGTCAATCAAGCAATGCTGAGTATTGCGGCGAATTTTAAATGGACTTAAAAAACTGACTAGCCCGAGTAATGCACCATAAGGACAGATGTAACGGCAAAATCCTTGTCGGCGCCATAACGCCAGGCTCAGAATAAAGCTGAAACAGAGAAAAGTAACTAGGCCTGGAGTGATAAAAAACAGTGCCATTTTTAGATCGGCTATCTTGTGATAGTTGCCACTGAGGTAGTCAGGTATTCCCTGTGCAGGCATACCCACAATGATATAAAGTAACGCCAGTAAAAGAAGGTACTTCACCATTCTCAGTGGCCAATCTAGCCAAGCTGGTGGTAAATATTCACGTTTGATAAAGCGTATTCTGAGTTTATAGAGGTATTCGCCAGCTAAACCGAGCGGACAAGCCCAGCCACAAAAAGCACGTTTACAGATCAAGCCGGTTAGTAGTACTACTGTTAACATTACTGCCGCTGCAGGGTGAGTTTGATCCCAAATGCCGAGGCTGATAATTGCTTTGAGTTCGATACCGCCAGCAATGGGTAGGAATGCATCACCAACATCGGGACGCATAAGCCAAGGCGTAATCCCGGCTTTGAGCAGTGCGCTATTCACCGCAAACTGTATTCCAACCAGCAGCATCGATAGCGCTAACAGATGCTGCACCCCTTCGCGTAAGTTATTGCTCCTCATGTCGCCCTGAGCGACTTGGGGTTGAAACTTGCTGACTAAGCCAATAATGACTGCCGCAATGGCAAGAGCGGCGATTAGAGGCCAATATAGGCTAGATATGACTGCGGCTGAAACCAATACTCCGCTAGCTGCTGCCCCCCATTTTTTGCCACTCCAATAAAGCAAGCTAACGCTGTAGGTTAGTGCCAAAGTAAGCGTTAATGATTCGATAAAGCTCATAACGGTGTCAGTTTAATAATGATTGATACTAGTGTGAAACTTTTTAAAGGAAGAAGTTCTTGGAGTGTAAGCAGATTGTGGAGTAGGTCGTAAACTTGTGATTAAACTATAAGAAATAAGGCTTTGAGTTCACAAATTCGGTTCCTAAGCCACAGGGCGTAGGAACCGGACTTTAGTCGTCGCTTATTTGCCTTCTAATGCAGCAATAAACTTAGTCGACTCATCAATTGATTTGTTCATCTCTTTTATCAGGCCAGAAATGTCAGTTTGTAAACTGCTAAATTCACCCTTAATGGCGCCAATGGCTTGTGCGTTAAGGTTATGCTTTAAGTAAAGCATATTGTCTTTCATGGCCGTGAGTACCGGCGGCATTTTGCTTTCAGCACGACGCATGCTTTTGATCAGTTGAGTATATGAACGGCGAGTCTGTTTAAGCTTGGTTTCGCTATTTCGGCGCAGACTCGCTTTGCTTATCTCGGCTATCTCTGTCTGCCATTCATCGAATAATGCTTCGGCGACATCTTCAACTTTGTCGATGCGATTAGTGACATCATCGGCCGCATCTAGCGCCGACTCATATTCATCTTTGGCCTTGTTATAAGCACTTTCGAGATCGCCACCGTCATGGTTAAGTAGCGCCTGCATCTCTTCAAGAGCGGAGCTGAACTGCTCTTGTGCTTCCTCTTGAGATTCTTTGGCGTCTTCAACACGATCGACCATGATGTCGCGTTTGTGATAACCGACCTTTTCCATGGCGCCATAGTAGGCACTTTGGCAACCCGTCAGTAGTAAACCGCAACTTATGATGGCAACAGATAATATTTTTTTCATCTTATTCAATCCTGAATGTGATTCTAAAGCTTAACCCTAAACTTGTGTGTATTGGCGCTGGACTAATCGGCGCGATATTTAGCCGCATCGATAATGCTCCACAAATGGGCTATTGCACCGATGATTGCGGGGAATATTAACCACCACATGGCATAACCGACGATTACGACAATACAAAACACTAATGCAGCGAGTATACGACCTTGAACGAGTTGCCCAAGACCGGGAAAGAAAAAGCTTGCGATAGCGGCAATAACATTGCCAGCGGAACCCTGTTGAGACATCAATTCGATCCTTATACTTGTAAAGAGAAGGTTATAAGCTTTATTGTACCAATATAGATTTAAACAAATCATTTATCGTTGTACATATTCGGTACAACTTTAACAGAATCAAGAGTGACAAGTGAAAAATAAGATAGCAGTGAATCAATTTCGGTCTTTTTTGTGGAGTATTTGGGCATTTTTTTTACATTTGCTGCGCCGCTTCAAAGAAGATCAAGTCAATATTAAAGCGGGGCACTTAGCCTACGTAACGTTACTCTCGTTAGTACCGATTGTGGCCGTCATGTTTTCTATGCTGTCGGCTTTTCCAGTCTTTGCCGGTATTCGCGAGCAGTTGGAGGGGTTTGTGTATGACAATTTCTTACCTGCTGCTGGCGATACGGTACAGATTTATATTAATGAATTTGTGGCCAACGCCTCTAAAGGTACCACCGTTGGTATCGCAGCCCTTGTGGTAGTTGCATTAATGCTCATCTCTGCAATTGATAAGTCACTTAACAGTATTTGGCGTACCAAAGAAAAACGTCAAGTTGCGGTGTCGTTTTCGATGTACTGGATGGTACTGACGTTGGGGCCTGTTTTGGTAGGGGCAAGCTTGGTGGCTAGCTCCTATCTTGTGTCACTTCAGCTATTTGATGACTCTGAATTGTCGGGCGTGGTGCCGCTGATTATTGAGCGATTGCCAATGATATTTTCGGTGGCTGCTTTTTTGCTGCTCTATATGGTGGTGCCGAATAAGAAAGTTAAGTTTTTCCATGCATTACTGGGTGCCATTGTCGCCGCGATGCTGTTTGAACTGGGCAAGAAAGGCTTTGCATTTTATGTAACTCAATTCCCGAGCTACGAGGCTATTTACGGCGCATTAGCGGTGATCCCTATTTTATTTGTTTGGGTGTATGTCTCGTGGGTTATCGTATTGGTTGGCGCTGAGATAACCGCTGCGTTGCCGGAATATTTACGCGAACGACACCTGGCTAGGACGGCGCTATTATTAGAAAATTGCGGCGAAATAGAGACACCAGTGCCGGCTACCGATAGCAGCCCTGTTGATGCTGACAAGCTTAAATCGACATCTAAAGAGGGGCTTAAAGACAATGCTAAGGCTGCAGACGTTGATAGCGCGTGACTGGTTAGCGGTCGGTGATGAGCATGAATTATATATAAGCCAATACGGTAATCTTGATGGTATTCCGTTGCTGTATTTACATGGTGGCCCAGGGGCTGGCTGCTCATTTGATGAGTTAGGATTGTTCGACCTTTCGGTTTACCACGTGATTATGATGGATCAAAGAGGGGCGGGGCGTTCGCGACCTAGAGGAGGACTTGAGCACAACAGTGTTAATCATTTACTCACTGATATTGAACAGGTTAGAAAGTGGTTAGGTATTGCTAAGTGGGCGCTAGCGGGTGGCTCATTTGGCGCAACATTGGCGCTATTGTACGCTGGGTTTTATCCAAACCGAGTGACCAAACAAGTGCTGTGGGGCGCCTTTATTCCTAGCGAGGAAAGCATTCAATGGTTGTATGGTCAACAGGGGGCCGCTCGCTTATTTCCATCTGAGCATTTGGCCTTTAGTGTGGCAGCGGTACCGGGTAATCAACTCGATGGATTATTTTCATGTTACCGAGAGGGTTTCGACAATGATTCTACAAGCATTCGTCAACATTTTGTGAGGTGCTGGTTAAACTGGGAGCTGGCTTTGGCCTACCCTGGTTGTTTGCAAGTGGGTGAAAATGTCATTCTCAGTCAGGCATTAGCAAGCATCGAGCTTTATTATGTGACCCATAATTACTTCGGTGCCTTTGAGCTGCTGTCTGCCACTGTGATGGATATTCAAGCGGAAACGCTCATTATTCAGGGAGAGCTAGACAGGGTTTGTCCAAGCGGTTTTGTACATGGTTTTTTGCAAGATAAAGCAAATCATCAGATAAAGGTGATGGAAGTTAACGGCGGTTATCATGCATTGGCGGACGTCAAAATGGCGAATGCAATCGTGAGCGCCGTAAGGGAAATGGCCCTAAAAATAAATAAAGGAATTCGTATCCAATGAAAAAATTATTATTAGCAGGCTTGGTCATGAGCCTTAGTGCTTGTGCTGCAACAGAGAACAACACTGACGTTGAAGTAACGACTAAAACCCCTGATAGTGTGACTTTAGGTGGGATGACGAATGAACAAGCTTCAACAAAACTTTTAGAAGCATTGCTCAGTAAAAACTACTTAGCGACTAAAGCTGGGCCTAATGGCGTGGCGGTAAATTTTGATAATAGTCAGTTTATCCTGCAGCCAAGTATTAACCCTGAAGGTATCGACCGAATTTTAATGAACCGCTTTTATGCTATCCACCCTAAGTATGTGGGCAGCAAAGAGATGTTGATTATGATTGGTACGCTTAACCAAAAGCTCAACTTTGCAAAGTTTGTAGTTAGAGAACGAGGTGCTGTGATTCAAGTGCAAGGCGCCGCAACATTTGTTGATACCATTAGCATGGAAGAGATCCGTCGCTTTTTACTTTGGACCGATGAAGGCTTGCGTCAGGTTGCTAAATCGCTGCCTGAAGGCTCAGAAGATGTTATTAAGCCAATCCCTGTGATGCAACAGATTAAATCAATGTAAGTTTACCCGCTATAGAAAATCGCCTATGACTTACATGAGTAAGCTAGGCGCTTTTTTTTAGCTTTTTAAGTCGGAGAGTTTTTACGTGATAGCCCTGATTCAACGTGTGAGCGAAGCAAATGTAGTCGTTGATGGTGTGACCATTGGAGAGATAGATAAAGGCCTGTTGGTTTTGCTAGGTGTCGAGCGAGAAGATGATGTGGCAAAAATGAAAAAATTGGCTACTAAGGTAATGAGTTACCGCGTGTTCTCTGATGAAAATGGCAAGATGAACCTGAATCTAGAGCAGGCGGGCGGTAGTTTACTGGTGGTTTCACAGTTTACATTGGCAGCGGATACTGGCCGTGGTTTACGTCCCAGTTTCTCAGGTGCTGGTACGCCAGATCAAGCGCGTGAACTGTATCAAGCCTTTGTTGATTTCTGTCAGTCGAAAGGGGTCAATACTCAAACGGGGGAATTTGCCGCCGATATGAAAGTCTCATTAGTTAATGATGGCCCGGTGACGTTTAATCTACAGGTTTAGTTTGTCATGACATCAAAACCGATGGATGAAACGGCATTACTAAAACAACTACAACAGACTTGGTATCGAACCATACCCGTTAGCGAGTTTATGCAAGTGACGCCAATTGAGTTTAACGCCGACAGCTTTAGTGTTACAGCGCCATTAGAGCCGAACATCAATCTTCATCAAACAATGTTTGCGGGCAGTATTTATACCCTAATGGCATTAACTGGTTGGGGGATGATGTGGTTGCAGCAACAATTGGCCGAGGTTGATGGTGATATCGTACTGGCCGATGCACATATTCGTTATATTGCACCAATAAACGAGGCCCCTGTTGCTAGAACCCATTGGGCTGGTGCGGATCTTTCTGTGTTACGGCGAGGTAAACGGGCACGAGTTCCTTTAACTATAGAGTTATATTGTGGCGATAAATTATGTGCTAATTTTGACGCTATATTTGTGAGTTTACCCACCAAAAATTTATAATTTTGTTGTTGAGACATTCAGATTAAATAGAAAAGCGACTCAACTGAGTTAAGTCGCTTAAGTTTGGTTATAGTCATCTATTTAGCGGTGAAATCATCCATTAAAATCACGCCAAGTGGTGTTCCGCCGCCGATATTATCAACTGCCGCGACGCTATAAATACCGCCTGCCATTAAGGATACCGCTAGTGGACCGATTGCAACGGTTTTGCTGTCGTGTGGTGTCACGCTAACAACATAGTCACCCGCTGTAATGGACAGTGCACCAGAGGCTGCCATAAAGGGCACATCGCTCAATGCGGGAGTTGCATCGCTGATATCATCAGTCGCAGTTAAGTAGATATCAACATTACCTGCAGAGTAAGAAGCATGGGCAATATTGAGCTTTGCTGCCGTTGCTATACGTCGAGGGCTATCCATCAATACCCACGGCATAATGTCATTCTCTGTGAGTGAGCCAACAGCAAGTGCCGAGTAACTCATACCTTGATCTAAGGTCACAGCTGCCATGTCGATGACAACGACACTATTATCGCTATTAGCTGCCACGGTAACAGTGTGGTCCCCTTCGGGTACGTTCAAGAAGGGAGTTACTTGCTTGAATGTGAGCATAGCAACCGCAGGTGTTGTCCCCTCATCTAGAAACACATCGACAGCAGGCGCATCTGCGACCGCGTGGATAACTCTGAGGCCTGCTCCGGCATCTTTATCCTGTATTAATACTTGCCCTTCAGGAAGCGCTGCCAGCAGTGCCACGGGTGATGAACCGCTCCACACATTGGTGACCGCAGTGAGGAAATAGTCATTTAGTGCCATTAAAGCAACAGTACCTGAGTCATATACCACTGCTTTTTGATCGGCGACTGTGATACGAATTTGATAGTCACCAGCGGCGAGCTCAATTTGGGCGGTGTAAGCCATATAATCTAGCGATAGCGTGGGCGACATCATGCTGATATCGGCATCGACAGCAGTGACGTAGACGTCAACTTCGCCAACACCTACAGTGCCATGCAACACTTGTACTCGGGCATAATCAGCCGCAATATCGGCTGTAGGATTTTCAATAAGGGCAAGATCTAAGCTGTTGTCTGCGACGCTACCGACTGCGACCGCGGTGTATTCCATATCCGCTTCTGCATCCAAGAATGCAGTAAAAACAGTTTGTGTTTCGTCGCCAGGTAATTGGGCATCGACACTGATATCGTATTCAGCTGAGCTGACCTGCAGTAATCCTGAGGATTGAGCATAATCAACATCGGTGAGTAATGCGTTACCGTTGGCTAATATGTTGACCATGGGTGCATCGGCACTGGCATGAATGACACGAATTTGTGATGAAGCTGCAGGTTCAGGTAAAACGACTGCGATATTGTCATTGTCATCGTCACTGCCGCAAGCGGTTAAGGCGAGTGTTGCAATAAGTAAGGCGCTAGTATGTAAACGTTGCATTGGATTTCCCTTCTTGTGTTGGGTTCCATTCGCTATACGGGCTTTCTAAAAACAACGATCACATTTTTGTTACATCTCTCTCTATAATCCAATTCACTTGCTGAATAATATTTAAACTATTTATCTGTTTTAATAGAGTATTAGTCTTATTCATTATTTTAAAAATTTATTTATAATTTCGAATGTTTTACTGGCATTAAAATGTAGTGATGAATATCGAATTGGAGTGTATGACGGTTTGATTGTAGAGACGAGTGGTGAGTTCTTTCGATTTAATCGAACAGTAAGCGGAGTTTTATCCGCTATTTTTGTCTTTTATTGCACTCTACACTGACGTCATTCGATTGAGCAGTTAAATTCATCTTAGCTTGATCATCATTATATGGAGTACGTTATGTCGAAAGTTCTAGTATTGAAATCAAGTATCTTAGGTGGCTATTCTCAATCAGCTCAATTAATAGAGCATCTAAGCCAGCAGTTTTTAGCACAAGGAAAGCTGCTCACTATCCGCGATCTTGCAGCAGAGCCTATTCCTGTTTTAGACGGTGAAATTGCGTCGGGTATGCAAGGTAGTGATGATTTATCGCAACGTCAACAAGATGCTATCGCACTGTCGAATACCTTAATTCAAGAGTTGAAAGAACACGACACCATAGTGATTGCTGCGCCAATGTACAATTTCTCTATACCGACTCAGCTTAAAAATTGGATCGATCTTGTTGCACGTGCTGGAGTGACTTTTACCTATGGCGAAAATGGCCCAGTAGGGTTAATTAAGGGCAAGCAGGCTATCGTTATTAGCACTCGAGGCGGCGTGCACAAAAATACCGCAGCAGATCATGTTGTACCTTACCTTAAGACGGTACTGGGTTTTATCGGCATTGATGACGTCGAATTTGTTTATAGCGAAGCATTGGCTATGGGGCCTGAAGCAAAAGAGCAAGGATTAGCCCAAGCAAAACAAGAACTGGCATTGATAGGTGCTTAATGACTTTCCACTGAATAACTGAAAAGGCCGCTAACATTAGCGACCTTTTTGTTGCTAAGTGATGCTAGCCCTGCGGCTTACAAGCCAATAGATCTTTAAGGGCGCCAGCATTAACCACACTGGCTAAACCGCTGGCGTTAAGTATATCGCAGCCCTTTTGCGCTCGGATACCCGCGCCGCAGTAGAGTAGAAACATTTGTTGTGGGTTGTTGATACGGACTACCCATGCCGCCAAGGCATCCAGCGGCACATTGATCGCGTTTGGCAGATGGCCGTCAGCGAACTCTTGAGGACTACGAACATCAATAACAGTGGCGCCTTGTTCGATAAGCTGCCAACACTTATCTCCTGGCTGACAGCTAGACAGCGTCGAAAGTATAGGTTCAGACATGGACTCTCCTTTCACATAGCAATTTATATATTAGTGACACCTATTAAAACCGTTTATTAGATTTATTTCAATAAGATTTTTCTAATCCACCATTCAAGGTTACTGATATAAAGATTATGCTAACTAACCCTGCTCCCAAAAGGAGCTATTTATAAAGGGGTTATGTCGACCACTTCTTAAAAATCAGTGAAGTATTAATCCCACCAAAGGCAAAGTTGTTACTCATGACATAATCAGTCTCGAGTAACCTTATATCATTCTGAATGTAGTCGAGCTGAGCACATTCAGGATCAATCTCGGTAAGGTTCAGTGTGGGGGCAAACCAGCCCTCGTTCATCATCTGAATACTGACCCAAGCTTCAAGTGCACCGCAAGCGCCAAGGGTGTGGCCAGTGTAACTTTTAAGTGATGAAATCGGCTGTGATGGGCCAAACACGGCGTTGGTCGCCTGTGTTTCGGCGATATCGCCACGTTCAGTTGCCGTGCCGTGGGCATTGACGTAACCGATACTACTGGCGTCAATAGCAGCATCTTTAAGCGCGAGTCGGATAGATTTTTCCATCGTTCCTGCGTTTGGCTGGGTGACATGTAAGCCATCTGAGTTGGTACCAAAACCGACGATTTCGGCATAGATTTTAACGCCACGGGCTTGGGCGTGTTCGAGATCCTCAAGCACTAAGGTGCAAGCGCCTTCACCAATCACTAATCCATCACGCTGCTTATCAAATGGCTTAGGCGTTTGTGACGGTGTATCGTTTTGAGTGCTGGTGGCAAAAAGGGTATCGAACACAACGGCCGCAGTTGGGCATAACTCTTCACCACCACCGGCAAGCATAAGGTCTTGTTGGCCATATTTTATGGCTTCATAAGCATAACCAATTCCTTGGCTTCCGGAGGTGCAAGCACTACTGGTAGTATGCACTCGTCCTTTTAAACCAAAAAAAACGCCAACATTTACCGCGGTGGTGTGGGCCATCATCCTAATGTAACTGGTCGCTGTGACGCCTGACATATCCCCGGTTTTCAGCATATCGCCAAAAGCGATAATGGGTTCGGTACTGCCGGTGGATGAGCCGTAAGCGATCCCCATTGCCCCCGATGTCACCACAGGGTCATCAAGCAGGTTGGCATCCATTAAAGCCAGTTCGCTGGCTCGTGTTGCCATAATGGAGACTCGGCCCATTGAGCGGATTTTTTTGCGAGAATAATGCGCGGGTTTCTCAAAATCAGTAATAGGCGCGGCTAAACGAGTATTTAGATCCTCAAATTTGTCCCACTCATCGAGTCGAACAACACAGTTTTTCTTAGCTTTAAGACTGCTCGCAATCGTTTGCCAGTCATGACCTAGGGCTGAAATCCCACCGATGCCAGTGATGACGACTCTGCGGGGTAGCGGGTTCATATCATGCCTCCATTCACGGAGATCACTTGGCGAGTGATGTAAGCGGCATCTTCAGACATTAAAAAGTTAGCCAACCCTGCAATTTCTGAAGCTTTACCCATACGTCGCATCGGGACGAGAGTATTGACCATCTCTTTAGGGATATCAGCCACCATATCGGTTTCAATTAACCCTGGAGCGATACAGTTGACGGTGATTTTGCGTTTTGCTAGCTCAAGTGATAATGCTTTGGTGGCACCGATGATCCCGGCCTTTGAAGCGCTGTAATTGACTTGCCCACGGTTGCCCGCAATACCAGAAACAGAGGCCATAGTAATGATCCTACCCCCTTGTCTAGCTTGTACCATTGGCATTACCGTGGGATGAATTACATTGTAAAAACCATCTAGATTAGTGTGTACCACGCTGTCCCACTCTGACTCTGTCATGGCGGGGAAAGCGGTATCGCAATTAATGCCAGCGTTTAACACCACGCCGTAATAGGCGCCGTGCTGTTCAATGTCTTGTTCAATGGCTTGCTTTACGGTTGCGCGGTCGGCGATATCAAATTTAAGGCAAGATACAGACGCACCCAGCTGCTCTAATGCTTGCTGCGTTTCGTTTGCGGCGTCGATATTTTGATAATAATGCATTGCAATATCAAAGCCTGCAGCGGCCAGCTTTAATGCTATCGCTTTGCCTATTCCGCGGCTTGAACCGGTGATCAGTACTCTTTTAGTCATCTTTTCTCCCTAACAGCTCCGTTGTTATGCAAACTATCTTTAAGTTTCAATGGGATAATGCTGTTATCAATGATGTTTAATTCAATTTAGTATGTTTTTTGTTCAGCCAGTCGCTTCGGCAATATAGTTTTTAGTGTCTTGAGGCTGAAAAACGTTCACATTTGCTTCGGCAACTATCTGCTCATTGTGTATAATTTTGCAATCAAAAACCGCTAAGCCAGACTCTTCTTGATACAGTCGAGTGACTTGGGTTTGGTAGGTTTCACCCGCTTTAAAGTGCGAAATATGCATGTTCAGTTTGCGCGTTCCCAGTAAAAAACCCACTCTGATGATGTCTTGCCTAAGATGCGCTTCAACCCCTGCTAAAGCGGCAATGCTTTGCGCCATGTATTCAATACCAACATAGTTTGGCACCCCCTGCAGGCTGTCATCAAAATAGGGACTGGTTGTCGTTATCTTAGTTTGTGTGAGTAAATTATCAGCTTCATACTCTAATAGATTACTGATCAGCACCATAGGTTGCCGATGAGGGATAAATTGCTCAACGTCTTGGCTGGCAAGGGTGGTTAAATCAAACATGTGGTTGAGTCTCATCAGTGGTTTTTGTATGGCGGCTGAATATGAGGCTGGCGTTGCTGCCACCAAAAGCAAATGAGTTGCTCATTACATGGTGTATCGCCGCTGTGTCGCCGGAGTTCACCAAAGGTAATGAGGGATTATCTGGGTCTTGCTGTTGATCCCATACTTGTGGTGGCAGTCTATTATCGACGTTTAAATCGCTGAGTAACAGGTAGCAAAAGGCTGCTTCAATCGCGCCAGCTGCGCCTAAGGTATGTCCGGTTAACGGTTTGGTTGAGCTGCAAGGAGGGAGCTGTTTAGTGAATACAGCAGTGACGGCTCGGCTTTCCATAGCGTCATTTTTGGGTGTTGCGGTGCCATGTAGATTTAAGTAGTTGATCTGCCCTGCATTCAAGCTTGCCATTTTTAACGCTGATTGCATGGCCATAATCGCGCCAGTCCCTTCAGGATGTGGTGCAGAAATATGATAAGCATCGCTGGATTCGCCCACACCGCTCAATACAATAGCATCACGTTCGGTTGCTCGCTCTAGGGTGAACAATGCAGCCCCTTCGCCAATATTAATGCCATCGCGGTTAGCACTGAATGGCTGACAATGGGCTTTGGAGATTGATTCCAATGAGTTAAAACCATTGAGGGTCAATTGACACAAGGAGTCGACCCCGCCAACAATGACCATGTCACAGAGGTCAGCGTTGAGCAGTCGTCGTGCGCTAGCAAATGCTTTAGCGCTTGAAGAGCAGGCGGTTGAGACGGTAAAGCAAGGTCCGCTGAGCCCAAAGTAACTTTGTAAGAACAGACTGCTGTCGCCCAACTCTTGTTGTGAATAATCATATCCCGCGGGAAATTCACCATGCTGATGATGATGTGCTAACGCCTGCTCGCCAGTGGCGATACCTGAGGTACTCGTGCCAATGACAACGGCAACTCGGTTGGCACCATATTGGGTGCTAGCTGCAATAACATATTGTTCGATTTGCTTGGCAGCAACTAGGGCGAGCTGATTATTACGGGTATCAAAGTGTCGCCATTGCGTCGTCAACTCCGGTAGTTTACTGGCCACTTCACCCACGAGTACCGGGCGATCAAACATTAAATCATCGCGCCATCTCATGCCGTCGACATTTGCGGTAATGAGATTATTAAGCACAGACGCGGAGGTGTCACCTAGCGGGGTACATAAACCTATTTGGGTTATTGCTATTGCGATATTTGACTTCACTTTAAATCACCATAATAGATTTATAACGGAGTGATGATGAGCTCGAAATCAGCAGCATCAATCCTCAATTCGACTTTGGCTTGCCATGGTTCAGGCCGACTATAACGGATGGTGACAATCGGCTGCGGATCTTCTGCATTAATCTTCATCTCTTTGCTACTCCCTCTCGGCACTGCAGCAAATAGCTTTCGGCAATACGCACCATCGCAATTATAGCCCTGTATATAGCCATTTTGTAAATGGCGATTGAGGCTGTCTTCACGCCAATAGACAAGTTGCATAATAGCTAACAGATACTCGGCTTTAAATTGATCGCCGAGTAACGTGCTTTGCTCACTGATAAGCTTATCGCCATCATAAGTCAGCGTAAATAGTGGTTGGCCTAAAGGGGCTAAGCCAACTAACGTCAGCTGCTGCGGATTAAGCTCCAATTGAGTGAGCAGTTCATGCTGACTTGATTGGGTCTTTATGGTTGTTTTTTGAGTCAGGCTACGCTCAGTGAAAGGCTTTGACGGCTCAATTGTGCTGGCGTCGTTGAGCGGCGCCAGACAGTAACTGACGTTGCTTGGCAGTTCAACGCAGGTTTGTCTTTGCAAGGTTTGGCTGCAACCCGCTAACAGCAGCAAGCTAAAGCAGCTTATGCCTTTAAGAACATGCGTTAGCTGCGACATATTTCTACAACCATATTAAGGCGTCTTTTTGATTCACTGACAAAGGGATTGTTTTGATCCCAAGCATAGCCCGCTAAAATTGAACAGATCATCTGCTTAATGGTGAGGTCGGGATCACTATAAAATATAGCGTCTTGAAAGCGGCAGTCGTACCAAGCTTCGACGTATGTTCTAAAGGTATCAACGCCTTTCATTAATGGCGTAGCGTATTCATCCTGCCAATCAATGGCTTCACCATCGAGTTGCTTGATAAGGGCTTTAGCCGCCAAAGAAGCCGATTGCATTGCGATAGTCACGCCGGATGAAAAGACCGGATCAAGAAACTCTCCAGCATTGCCTAAGAGCGCAAACTTATTGGTCGCTAAGGTCTTTACGTTAGCGGAGTATCCTTGTAGCAGCGCGGAGTCATTGACTAACTCTGCATTGGCGAGCAATTTTTTAAGCCCAGGTTCTAGAGATATCATCTGCAGCAGCACGTCGTCCAAATTGCCTGCTAAGTTACCGAGTTGATGTGGCTCTGCCACAACACCGACTGAGCAACGGCCATTGCTAAAAGGGATTAACCAGTACCAAATATCTTTATTATCAGGGTGAACACTGATGAGAATTTTATTACGGTCGAAATCGGGACAAGTAATATTGTCGTTGATATGGTTGAAAACGGCAGTACGCGTGGGTAAGTGTGATGGTTTTTCTAAGTCGAGTAATCGGGGTAACACTCGGCTAAAACCACTGGCATCCAGAATGAACTTTGCATTAACGGTGTAGGTTTCGCCGGCTTCATTTTGTACCGTTAGTTCAGGTACTGAGTCAAGGTTTACCGACTCTACTGACTGGCCATAGCGGATCTCTACCCCCTGCTTAGTGGCTTCGTCTGCCAGCAGTTTGTCGAACTGAGCGCGTTCAACTTGAAAAGTTGTCCCTGGGCCCGGGGTGAACTTGTCATTAAAGTCGAAGCTGGTGTATTGATCGCGACATCTAAACGCTGCACCATTTTTATATTGAAAGCCCGCCGCGTTAACAGCGTCGAGCATATTGGCTTCAGCAATCACTTGCATGCAGCAAGGGAGTAGGCTTTCTCCAATTGAAAAACGCGGAAAATGCTGTTTCTCTAGCACCAGAACGCGTTTGCCCTGAGCATGCAGTAAACTTGCCGCAATACTCCCTGATGGGCCAGCGCCTATGATGGCAACATCGACGTCTTCAACACGACTCTTTTCAACATCTTGAGTTATCGTGTTCTGATGTGCATTGGAGCTTAACATTGAGATGGTTTCCTTGTGTAAATTTGAATAAATGGCGACAGTAAAAAGGTAAAGCTAATGCCTATCAATAGGGTCAAACCAAATGCGCTAATGGCTGGGGTTTGGCTAAATGCAAGTAAACCAAAAGCGAGTAGTGTCGATATCGCTGACATGAGTACAGCCATCATCACCCCGCGTGTCTTTTGATTCGCTTCAGCAAAAAACAGGCTGTAGTCAATGCCAATCCCAAACACTAAAATCAGCGCCAACGCATGAAACAGAGTCAATGGCGCGTGCATTATCCCCAAGGTCGATAAGGTTAATATCGCAGCAAATCCGGGTACGCTCACCACTATTGAAGCAAGTTTTACACCGAATCTAAAGGTGAATATGCTTACGGCAGTGATCAATGCGATGACCAGCAGTGCCAGTGTTAGTTGACGATAGTGGCCCATTACTTTGGATATGTCGCCCACCTTATCCACTAAATCAACGTTGGGATTGTCGCTAAACAGGGCTGACAATGTGTCGAGTTGTTTAATGCCACCGAGTAATACAATGGATGCGTAGTCAGAGTCTTGTTGCGGCATTAGCCACATAGAGCTTAACTGCTGCCCTGCGGAAGATTGTAGGAAGTCTTCGACATGAATATAGCGGTTTTTTGCCGCAGTAAACTCATCCGCTAACGGCTGTTTAATGCTGTCTTCGATCCCCAAACGGTTAAGGATTTCGACTAAATGTTGCTGATAAATTTGCTGCTGTAACTGGTAGTTGCTTGCTTGTGTTTTTTCACTGGGCAGAAATTTACTCAAGCTAAAGTGATTGCCAAGTAATTGCTGTTGTTGTGCCGTCTCGAGAATAGGTTCGAGTTGCTCAAGCGCTTGCTTTACTTGTTCTTCAGTTTGTCCAGATACCAGCAGAAACTGATTATCCGTTCCGCCACTGAGTAAGGTGCGTAGCGTGTCTTCTTGCTGCTGAATGGCTGCGGGTGTGTGTTGTAATTGACGAATATCATCATCGCTCTTAAGCTGCGAGAGCCCGACACCGATAAAAGCTACCGTGCTAAGTAACAGGATTACTGTTGATAATCGCGATGATGGTATGGCGCGCTTAAGCATAAAACCTTGGTATGTATCAGCAAACTCAAGCAGGCGTTGGCCGTCATTTAGTTTTGCACCCGCCAATTTAGGGTAGGCAAACACCAAGGTTAAATAAGCCCCTATTAGACCCGCAGCGCAAAATATGGCGACTTGTTGCATCCCAGGGAAAGGCGCTAGCCCCAGTGAGCCATAGGCGATAATACTGGTGACTAAGGCTAATGAAATCGCTGGCAGAATGGCTAATGAAGTCCGGTTAGCATCTTGCTGAGGATGATTTAATCGTTCGCAGTAAAAGTGAAAGCAGTAATCAATGGCGATGCCAATAAGGCTGGTGCCAAATACTAGGGTCAGTAAATGCAACTCGCCAAATACCACAAGCGTGAGTACGACGGCAAAAAGCAGGCTGCAGCTTAACGTAATGACAGCAATCATTAACGGCATGATGGAACGAAAGGCAAACCAGACTAAGGCGATAACCCCGATAAGCGAGATGAGGCCAATGCTTGAGACCTCTTTTTTTGCATTGTCAGTGGCTGCCGCGGCATGAAAAAGCGCGCCTGCGTGTATAAAATCAACCGCAGCAAATTCGGCACTGACCGCCCGCTGTGCAGTATTGAGTGCGCTCAGCTGTGATTGTTGAGCATTAGGACTAAAGACGCTTTGTAACCCTTTTGCCATCACGATAGCGACATAGCGTGGCGTAGCTTTAGCATCATTACTGGGTAGGCGAGTCACGAGCACAGCGTTCTCTACACTTAACGCTTGTTTAGGGGCCAGTGCGAGTAAGTTATCGGGGTAGAGCAACAGCGGGTCATGACTTATCAAGGCGCTATTGGCGTAACCAAAGGCGCTATAGAGTTTCTGTAAACTCGCTTGAGTTAGCTGTGGCCACTGATTTTGTGTGAGTTGCTGTTGTTGTTTATCGGTCAGTAGGTTGAATCGGTACGGAAAGTAAAAGGCGTTTAAGGCTTCGGCTTGCGAAATGTCAGCGCTACTGATGTCAGTGAACACCGCGGTGCTATTTGATTTTAACTGCTGCATGAGTGCAGATGCAGCGCTCACTGCTTGGTTTTTATCAGCACTAATAACCCCGATATAGAGTCGATTGGCTAACTGCTGTTCAACTTGAGCAATGGCACGTTGCTCAAGTGGTTTTTCACTTACTTTAGGCAGCATAGCCAAAATATCAGTCTGGATCTTGGCGCCAGATTGCCATTGCAAAAACCCCAGTGTTAACGTGAAAAATACCAATGTCAGCCAGACCAGTAACTTTTTACTTGGGCTGAGCGTGGCTAACACGCTAAATACGGCTAGAGGAGATGTTGTGCTCATCGGGTTTCTCTGCTGCTATCTTCCTGTGCGGGAGAAAAACGTGCTTTGTCTTGCTCAGTTAACGGCATTTCATTGATCGCCGAAAATTCGATGCGGCTGCTATCTTGGTTGTCACTGAATAGGATCAAGGTCTGGATCTGTTTCTCACCCATTAACACCAGCCTAGGGATCGCTTTTTTGACCAAAGGGTCTATTGGCGTCAAACCCAGTTGCCATTGTTCGTTGTCGGCGCTGGCGCTTTGTAAGCTCAATTGAAAATGTTGCTCGAGCGTGTGTAGATCACCACTGAGCAAGGCGTTAAGCAGGGTTGGCATTAATTGCGACAGTTGATTGGCCGTGGTGGATTGCTGTGCATCGCTAATGTGGACTTGCCCTTGACTGTCGATTTGAGTCAAGCGACCCGCTTGTAAGATTAGGGTGCTATTGAAGGGCGACTGCTGCTGCCAGATCACGCCGAGCAGTTTAGAAAAGACAAAACTGCCTTTACTGACCAGTGGCTTCTTAAGCACCTTTAAGTGCCGATACTGAGTAAATAAACCCTTCGCTTGTGAGCTTGGTGCTAGCTGCTTAGAGAGTTGGGTTAACTCACTCGATGATGCCGTTTGTGCAAATAAAGCATCAAAATCTGTCCCACTATGAGCCGAAAAACTCACGGCATTACCGATTAAGAGGATGCAGGTTAATATAAACTGGCAGCTGCGCGACTCAGATCCTGCGAACGTCATTTATTTGAGCCTGTGGTCGGGGTCAGCGACGCGCTTGATTGATCACTCGCATCGACAAGTTTGGCTATTTTATGTTGAAACACCTCAGGCGTAACAAAGCACAACTCTTGCGTTTGCATGTCAACCGCCGCTTGTATGGTATAGCCTTTGGTAATGCGTTTTTTAGTGACAGCATCCAATACTTGGTAATTAATTTTTAACCGATTCTCCCATTCAACGATGGCGGCTTTGATGATCACCTTTTGCTCAAAAGTACTCGACTGTACATACTTGATCTGTAAGTCGACAATGGGCCAGCTATAGCCTGAAGCTTGCATTGCTCGGTAACCGTAATCGATAAGGTCGAGTAACTGGCAGCGAGCGATTTCAAAATAGCGCAGATAGTTTCCATGCCAGGTAATGCCCATTGAATCGACATCATGGAAAGGGATAACTATTTCAATTTCGGTGCTTATAATCCCTTTCATAAGGTCACTATCCTTGTTGGCATGGTTACGCCCACTAACATACTTCCCAATCGCCACTTTGGATCTTGTCGACGGTAGCACGGAGTGCTTGCTCCAATGGTCTGTCTTCGGTAAGCAGTTCAAAATCGGCTTCGACTTGCGCTAACGTCTTAGCCAGTGATGGCGTGATAGAGCTTGGCGCTAGCTCTTGTTGCATGATACGCAACCGAATACCTTGAGACATGGCCAACAACGCTGCGGCCGCGACTTGTTCTGTAAGTTGTAACACTCGCATACAATCACGCGCCGAAATGGTGCCCATGCTGACTTTATCTTGATTATGGCATTCGGTAGAGCGTGAAAACACACTGGCAGGCATGGTATTTTTTAGTGCTTCAGCAGTCCATGCAGACACGCCAATCTGTACGGCTTTAAAGCCGTGATTGATGGCTTTACGCTTACCCATTGCCGCTGAAAGGTTAGCGGGCAGACCATTATTAAACTTTTGATCCATCACTAACGCCATCTGGCGGTCAATTAAGTCGGCAATGTTGGCCACGGCAATTTTCATCGAATCCATCGCGAATGCGATATGGCCGCCATAGAAGTGCCCGCCGTGAAGAATATGCTCACCTTCGGCATCCACAATAGGATTATCGTTAGCGCTGTTAAGCTCGGTTTCGATAAACTGGCGCATAAAGGGCAGCGCATCTTGCAGTACACCGATCACATGTGGTGCGCAGCGTATTGAGTATCTGTCTTGCAATCTGTCAGAGTTACGCGGGTGAGTGTGATGATTTAAGTCCTCACGGATCCACGCGGCAATTTGATTTTGACCCGGGTGCGGCTTAGCGGCAAACAGGATCTCATCGAAGTGGTTCGAATTTCCTTTTAACGTCAGTGAGGCCATCGCTGTAATGCGGCTTGATAATCGAGCCATATATTGAGCGCGATCAAAGGCTAAACAAGCCAGTGCTGTCATCACCGCAGTGCCATTCATTAGCGCGAGTCCCTCTTTAGGGCGCAGCGTCAACGGGATAATATTCAGTTGTTTATAAACGTCGCTCGTCGGGCGTCGCTCACCTTGATACATGACATCACGCTCACCAATGAGTACGGCCGCAAGGTAAGACAAGGGCGTTAAATCACCACTGGCACCGACGGAACCTTCTTCTGGGATCACCGGAGTAATATTGAGGTTCAGCAGTGTCTCAATGCGTTCGAGTAGTTCAAAGCTGACGCCTGATTTACCATAGGCGAGAGAGCTTAAGCGACAAGCCATTACCGCCCGTGTTTGTGCCACAGATAGAATATCGCCAAGCCCGCAGCCATGAAAACGGGTCAAATGCAGTGGTAGCTCATGAACAAGATCGAGGCCGACGGTGACAGTGCAGGAGTCGCCGTAACCCGTGGTAACGCCATAAACCACGCCTTCTTCTTTGAGCAAACTATCGATAAATAATGCACCTTTTTGAATATAGGCTCGGTATTCTTCGGTCTGCTTTAACTGTGCGGTTGCCCCTTTTGAAATTGCTACAACGTCTTCAAGAGACAAACTACGGTAGCCAAACTCAACGGTTTGTTGCTTGATGTTTAGGGAATTAGCGTGGGTCATTTGTGTTGTTGTCCTTTACTGCCTTGAACATTGGTACGTTGGATATTTTCATCCTTGTGCCAAAAATCATAAAAATTAAACCATTGAAGTGGTTGGCGCAGCGCAAAGTATTCAAGGCGCTGGCTAAAATCTTGTACTGCATTGTCGAGTCGTTCAGTTCTGCCAGCTCGTGGGCCTTTCAGGCTGTTAGCAAAATGGCTGAGGTGAACGTGGTAACGACCCTCTTCACGTAAGCAGAACATGGTAAACACTGGACAATCTAATAAGCCTGCAAGGATAAAGGGTCCTTGAGGGAACGGTGCATCTTGACCCAAAAAGGGCTTGTAGATAACACGGCCAGCCGTTTGCGAGGAGGTTCTATCTCCGGCGATAACCACCAATTCACCTTCATCGATTTTTTGCTGTAACAAGATAGAAGTGCTTGGCCCAAGCTCGGTCACTTGAATGAGGTTTAATGCGCTATCTGGGTTGAGTTGCTGCAATACACGGTTAAAGTTTTCGGCGTGCTCGGTTAAGACCATGACATTCACTTTCACTTTGCGCTGGTGGATCGATATTGCGCGGCAAAGCTCTAGATTACCTAGATGGGAAACCAGTAAAACAGCCCCTTTGCCAGTTTCCAGTTGTTCTGTTAAGAGTTGTCTATTGGGAAAGTCGACTTCGGCGAGTTTGATGCGGTCACACCAGGCATCGATGCGGTCAAGCGCTGCATGACCAAAGGCAAAAAAGTGCTTGAGGCTGTCACGCCAGCTGAGTTTGTCATTAAGCAAAGGATGGTTTGGCTGAGTCGCTTTAATTTGGCTTAAAAACTGCTGTGATGCTGATCTGGCCGTGGATCCAGTGGCAAAGAAGTAGCAGATAACGGGGTACATAATGGCACGGCATAACCAGTGACCACCGTAGCGATAGCTTTCAGCTATCAATTTAATGCCCCAGTAGCTGCCGCGCTCCTGCATAGTGGACCAGTGTTGGCTTTGTTTACCTTGGCTGAATTTGTTCCACAAGCGCTTAGGTTGCTGCAGTAGCATGCTGAAAAACAGTTTGCTGTGCATGAGAGAGATACGCGCATTATCTTTGAACCCTTGAAAGTGGCTAATGCCATCTTCGGGGTAGATAACACGGGTAGGAATATGAATAACGGGTACGCCTTGCCAATACAGGCGCACTAGCACTTCTATATCAAAGTCCATTCGCTCGCCAAGAGCATGAGTTAGAAACAGCTTTTCAGTCTCGGCTAACGGGTAAACTCTAAAGCCGCACATGGAATCTTGGATATCAAAGCTGAGTGTTTCTATCCAGACCCAAATGTGGGTGAGATAGCGACCGTATAAGCGAGCCTTAGGCACCGATTCATCATATTGAGGTAGCCCAGAGATTAACGCCTCTGGTGCTGATTCTGCACGGGCGATCATCGCCGGAATATCATCTAAATTGTGTTGCCCATCGGCATCAACTTGCAGTGCGTGGCTGAAGCCATCTTGATAAGCGGTGCGCAGTCCCGTCATTACCGCAGCGCCTTTACCACGATTAAAAGGATGGTGCAGCAGCGTTACCCAGGGGTATTTATTGGCCAGCTCGATGAGTAAAAAGCGAGTTTCATCATCACTGCCATCATTGACCAAGTAGCAAGGCAAACCAAGTTCATCAAGTTGCTCAAGCGTATGTGCAATTGCCGTTTGGTGGTTATAGTTTGGAATGACCAAAGCGATGCGCATTAGCCTATGTCCTTATTGGTCTGTTGAATACTCTGAGGGGCCATATTGAAGGCGATTCGGCCAGATGCAAAGCGTTTATCGCCATCGCTATAAGTAAACATAAGCTTAGCTTTAGCGGCATTGTGACTCATGGTCAAATTGACCTGAGTGTTAGGCAGCATGAGTTGTTGAAACTTGAGAACCTCAAGCACGGCAACGTCGCAGGCGTAGCCAAAATGCTGGCTGCCAAGTTTAATCGCCCAATCTAATTGAGTGACGCCTGGCAGCACGGGTTGCTCGGGAAAGTGGCCTTTGAAATACTCAAGTTCAGCAGCAATCTCTAGACGCCAACAAATGGTGTCATCATCTATTGCAGTGCTCAAAATCGTCGGTAGCGTAGATTTAATCATTTACTCTTAAACTTATCGATATCAAATAAAGCCAACATGGTGTTGTGTACGCGTTTTCCCTGAAAATCGAGCGGCAGCTGCTCTGGGTAGCGCCAACGACGTGGCAAGGTAACACGTTCAAACTGGGTTAATAGATGGCGTTTAAGCACGTTGTTGAGTGCCAATTTGCCATCGGTAGTTAACTGCTCAATACCTTGCTGCGACAGTTCAATCGCTGCCCCTAGCTGTATTCTGGGCTGTTCTAATAAGAGTAGGGCCGCCTTTGTAACGTAAGGATGACTCTCTAAAAGTGACTCCATCTGCACTAATGATAAGCGTTTCTCTTCGACTTTAATGATGCGATCTAAGCGGCCTTGTAGGCTAAACTTACCATCGGCCGCGATGTCGACTTTATCTTCACATCTTAACCAGTGGTCGTTTTCTAAATAGGGTGATTTCAGCTGCAATGCGCCATCGACAGCGTCTTGCTTAATCTCCATTTCGGCAAATGTTTGCCAAGGTTCAGCGGGGGAGTGTTGTTGTCTGTATGCGATCCCGCCCGTCTCTGTACTGCCAAAAACTTCGGTGGGTAGACGACCGTAGCATTGCTTTATTGCCATCGCGGCCTCAAAGCTGAGTGGGCCGCCTGAGCTAAAGACTAAGCTTGGGGCGCGCAACTGCGGCTCATTGTCGAGAGCATCAGGCAAGCGAGATAACTGAGCTGGGCTACTAACTAAGCACAAGTTTGGAAATAAGTTGGCGTAGTAGCTAAGCGTTTCAGGATACTCAACTAAATCACTTAAAAATGGACGACTAGCGGCAAGTGGCCACAGAACTTTAAACAGCAAGCCGTAAATATGTTGGTGCGAAACGGTTGCTATGACGCTGCAATGTGGCAGATGCTGAGCAAAAGTATGCTCCAAGATGCTGACTTCAGCATCGAGTTGCCTAATAGATTTGGAGATTCGTTTGGGTTTACCACTGCTACCAGAGGTGAATAATACCAGCTCACCCCATTGGATTGATTGAGGCCATTGCGATGTAGGCAGATTAATATCTTTATCTAAGCGCAGAAATGCTTTGCCTTCACATAGTGGTAAATCGGAAATAACCCCCTCAAATTCATGGGTTAATTCACTCAACGTTCCCGTTTGAGTATTGGCGGGCAGTATAATCTGCTTTCCGGCAAGCAAGCCTGCACAGAGCCCAACAGCAAACATATCGCTACTATCACAGCTCAATAGCCAGCGCTTTTCTTGGGAACGATTGAGCTGCTGGTGCAGATGAGCAACTTGGTTGCTGAAAACCGCACCGGTCACAATATTGTGATGGTTGAAGCTAATTAACTGCTGTGCTGTTGGCCCTTGAGATAACCAAGATTTGAGTAATTCAGTCATGTCTTTTTTAACCACAATGTTCTGTATAACCACTCACCAGCGAGCAGTAATCCAATAAGCAAATAGGCGATTAAGCCGTTATAAAGGGTCCAAGTTTCCAAGCTAGTATAAAGAGCGGTATAGAGTGCAACGCACCCATTGAAAATGAACAATCCACACCAAAGTCGTGTGACCTTATTGAGGTAGCCAGCGGCTTCATCAGGAAGGTCGGGTTGTTTCAATCTCGCAAGTTGCTCAATCATGCTAGGACCACGAACCAAAGAGTAACTAAAGAGCGCTAACATTGTCAGGTTGATCACGACTGGATAGAACAGTAACAGCGCATGCTCTTTAGCGATAAAACTGCCTGCGGTGAGACCAATACCAATTAAAATGGGTAATAATAGTGCTTTTAATTTTTGTTTTTGCAGTAATAAGCGCAACAGCAGTACGGCGCACAGTACCAGTGCAACGGTGCCTACGGGCAAATAGTGCAAGCCGAAATAGACTGCCAACGGATAGGCAAACACCACTAGGCTAGTCACTATTTGCAAAAATAAGCGCATTAGTCTTTAACTAAACCTTGAATTGCATCGACCACATCACCGACGGTGCGCACGGCTTTAAACTCTTCAGGTTTTATTTTTTTACCTGTCATCTGTTGCAGTTTAATCACTAGATCGACAGCATCAATACTGTCCAAATCTAACGCTTCATAAAGTGATGCTGTTAACGTGATATCGTCAGCGTCGACTTCAAAGTCATCGACTAATATACGGGTTAATGCTTCTAAAATTTGTTCACGAGTTTGCATAATGCCTCCTACACTCGTTGTGACTTAACAAAGCTTGCTAAGCTAGCAACGCTGAAAAAATGTAATTTGGTTGCGTCTGAATTAGCTTCAATTTTCACATCAAATTGTTTTTTTATTGCTAAGCCAAGTTCTAGTGCATCAATCGAGTCTAGCCCTAACCCTTCACCAAAAAGTGGTGCTTCAGCATCAATATCATCAATACTGACGTCTTCAAGGTCAAGACTGTCGATGATCAATTGTTTAATTTCGTTTTCTAAGCTCATAAGTATTTATCTAATTGTTGTTTATAATATTCTTCTAGATCACGGGTCATTTGGCGAGCCATCTTAGCATCGCCACCCGCAGTTGCATCATAGCGTAGATAGGGCAGTTTTTCGCCTATTTCAATATGCATGCCGATGGTACGTCTGGGTAATTGATACCAAGATTCTTGTTTACTAAAGCCAACACAGTTGGTTTTAAGCAATATGGGTAGCAGGTCGCTGCGTGTGCGAATAGTGATGTTGGCAGCACCGCGAGCAAAACTATTGACGCGTTTACCAATGATAGTCCGAGTACCTTCAGGGAAAATAATTAAATTATTGCCTCTATTGAGCACCTCTTTGCAGTCCGCTAATAGGAATTCTGCACCACGATTGGGTATATAACCTGCACTGGATACTACACCACGTAAAAAGGGGTTGCGCCAAATACCTTGTTTGACAATGCAGCTGGTATTGGGCATTAAACTGATCAAGACAACGACGTCGACCAAGGTAGGGTGATTTGAGGTGACAATCATTCCCTTGGCATCCTTGAGTTGTTGCAGGTCGCCATGACTGACCTTAATCAACCCCGTCCAAGTGAGCATGCAGACAAAGCCTTTGAACATGAGGTGAACCGCATGCTGCACTCTTTCTATACGTTGTGTGGGGGTGCCAGGCCAAAATCTGAGGATAGGCAAAATGGTCAATGAACTGAGTAATCCACCAAGGCCAAAAACGATATAGCAAAACGTGCCCCCTACCCATCGTGGCAAGTAAGCGATACCGGTTAGTCGAGGTGCTGGGTGCTTATTCAAAGCTCAAACTCCAATGCGCACCGGAAAAGTTACCTGAAATAGCCTGTTTTAGCGCGATACTAGATAATATATCACCCAAGCTTAATGTCGCGGCTTTGGGGCACAGTTCGCTTAAGTTAATTGTTGCCAAGGCCGCTTGCGGTGAAGTTATTGGCGCGACTAGAAATGCCATTGCAATCGGCCATTCTGGTTCACTCGTAAATGGCTTATAAATATTGGGTACGGTGTCATCGGCATAAGAAAGTAGTACTGGCTCAGGATCATCAACCAGTAGTGCGTATGCTTCAATGAAGGCTTGGGATAGCGTCTCACTGCCGGCAGCAATGGATGTTGATGCTGCTCTGTTTTGACTAATGATGCTAAAGATCCCGCTGGCAGTATTGTGCACTGACTGACTAAAGGCGGTGGGTGATAACGCAGACTTATCGACAATGTCATTAAGTAAGCTAATCGTGCGGTTTATCTCTCCATGCTGCGAAGCAAAAATGCTGCGACATTGCGGTGGTGGTTCACATTGAAAAATAGCATCAAGGATAATTTTTGTGAGTTTACTGAGGCGGCGGCGTTGCATTGCAGGCACTTGTGGCAATTTAGGCACAGCCGTATTCGCAGTAGATACGTCTAATACTGTCTTGGGCCAAGCCTGCCATTCAGCGTTATGCTGATAGTGTGGCGACCATGCGCCCCATGAAAGAATGCTAAACTTCATTGCATTGCCTTACATACGAATATCCGTTCGTAGTGCCTAAGTTCATTGTAAATAATCGCTTGATCCCCTCAAAAGTAAATCAATTCTTAAGGCCTAGCATATACGATATGTCGAAGTAGCCGCTATTGCTTGGTATCACACGAAAGCTTAGTTCAATAGTATAATTATACTGTTGAAATTACGGCATTAGAGCCGCTATTCTACATCATAAGATAGAGATTACAGAAGTGCTTTACGATACGGCTGTAGCGCAAAAGCGCTGAAGACTATTAAAATGTGGCGATAAAGTAAAGGCCCTGTTGGTTCGGGGCCTTTGAATACTTTAATATTTTACTTTAGGAGAGGTTAGTCGAGGTGCTTTTGCAATCGACGTAGTGCTGATTTTACCTTGCGAGCATTTTCAGGTCCCATGCGCACCATGAGTTTCTGAGCATTAGGTAAAGCTTCTAGTTTAGGATCAACAAACTGGTAGTTAACACTCACACCATCGAGTTCTATCGGTTGTTCAATAATCGGCGCATCGAGCATGATGCCAATGGCTTGCTGCATTCTGTCGTTAAACGACGTGCTACTGTAGCCAAGCTCGCTGAAAGCTTCGCTTAAAAGCGGTGTCATCTCTTTGTAAGTTTTAGCTAATTCCTCTTCATTTAAGCTGGCAAGGAAATCTGCATATAAGTCATATCGGTGGTAACTATCTGGGTCAACATAGGTCTTATTAGCGATGTCTGACACGGTAAAGCCATTATTAGGTGCTTTTAATGGACTGACTTTTCTAGCCAACTCTCCTTGAGCTAAGTTATCAACAAATACCACAAATTGACGCACAACATTGTCTTCAATGAGTAAAGGCTGAATTGCCATGCCGTCTGCAATATCAATCGCTTTCTGATGAACATAAGGATCGCTATCGGCCAGTGTTGGCAATGGCTCTACTGCTGGAACGGGTTCGAGTGTAGGCAACTGCACAGGGACAGGATCCACTATTTCTGGTTCCGGTTCTGGCAGATTAGCATCGGTTTCGAGTGGCTCTTCTGGGATAGGATCGGGAATGACAACCGGCGCAATAATTTGCGGTGCTTCGCTCTTATCATTACCGCTTAAATAGTAATAACCTCCAGCAGAGATCAGTACAACAACGGCAATGGCAATAATCGCTAGGCCATTAGTACCTGAGGACTTTTCCTGAGGTGAAATTCTATCTTCTTGACTGAGTTGCATGTTGATTCCTCTGCTACCGCACGATGATCGTTATAGTGATAAGTATAGCCTTAACCCATTTTGCAAAATAAAACGAGATTGTCTATAGGTTGAAGCTCTATTAAGAATATTTAATTTTATGGATCAGCAATTAGGCTTGAACAAACTGCTCCCGATCGCCAAGCCAGCGTTGGATAATGGCATCCACACTGTCGGGCGATTGCTGCATGACATATGGGGCAAGCTTCTGTACATGGGGGATTAAGGCTTGATCTCGCATTAAGTCAGCAATCTTCATATCGGCGATGCCAGTTTGCTTGGTGCCGAGCACTTCACCTGGGCCACGGATCTCTAAGTCACGCTGGGCGATCACAAATCCATCGTTACTTTGCCTTAGTACGCCGAGTCTTTTAATGGCGGTGGCTGACAGCGGTGGCTTATACATGAGTACGCAATGACTGGCCACGGCGCCTCGACCGACACGGCCTCTAAGCTGATGCAGTTGTGCTAGACCTAAACGTTCTGGATTTTCAATAATCATCAGACTGGCATTAGGCACGTCAACACCGACTTCAATCACTGTTGTAGCCACAAGTAGATGCAAGTCTCCAGCTTTAAAACTGGCCATAATCTGCTGCTTTTCAGCCGATTTCATTCGGCCATGTATCAGGCCAACATTGAGTTCAGGTAAGGAAATTTTAAGCTCTTGAGCTGTGTCTTCTGCTGCTTGGCACTCTAATGCCTCAGACTCTTCAATAAGCGTGCAGACCCAATAGGTTTGACGGTTATCATTCACCGCCGCTTGGCGCACTCGGTTGATAACTTCCTCTCGACGCTGATCCGATACTGCGACTGTAGTGACCGGTTTACGCCCTGGTGGAAGCTCATCGATGATTGAGGTATCTAAGTCCGCATAAGCGGTCATGGCCAATGTACGTGGAATGGGAGTCGCTGTCATAATGAGCTGGTGCGGATGAAAGCCCTGACTCACTCCTTTTTCTCGTAGGCCTAGGCGCTGATGTACTCCAAATCTATGTTGTTCATCGATGATAATTAATGCGAGCTTATTAAACACCACTTGTTCTTGGAATATAGCGTGGGTGCCAATCACAATATTGGCCGCACCCGATTCGATATCGGCTAACGATTGTATTCTGGCCTTGCCTTTTAGCTTACCGGCTAACCAGCCGACTTTTAACCCTAATGGCTCAAACCAGCTGCTGAAATTAATCATGTGCTGCTCAGCGAGTAACTCTGTTGGCGCCATCATAGCGACTTGGTATCCGCTCTCGATAGCCTGTAATGCGGCGAGTGCGGCCACTAAGGTCTTCCCTGATCCCACATCGCCTTGAACCAGTCGCATCATCGGCTCTGCTTTTTCAAGATCGGTGCTGATATCGACACCGACTCGCTGCTGTGCGCCAGTGGGTTTAAAAGGCAGTGACGCCAGAAATGGATTTAACAGCTGACCTGTTGCCGACATACTCACGGCTTTGTCTCGACGTGTTCGTTGACGTAGGCGTAGCATGCTTAAATTGTGTGCTAACAACTCCTCTTGGATAAGGCGTTGCTGTGCAGGATGTGTCCCTTGCTCAAGATCAAACTGTGAGACTTGATTATTCGGTCGGTGTAGTAACTGTAGTGCTTGTTTGAGCTCCATATGATTGGGTTGCAGATGGGGAGGCAATAGCTCTGGTAGTCCTCCCTCAGCCAGCATCACCAAGGCTTGCTCTGTTAACTTAATCCAACTTGCCTGCTTAAGGCCCTCAGTGGTGGGATACACCGGCGTTAAGGTATCACTTAGCGGCATGTCATCTTCGGCGGAGACTAACTTGTATTCAGGATGAATAATTTCACTAAAATGCTTACCGCGGCGAATTTCACCATAGGCTCGAATCACCGTGCCGGCTTCAAGACCATTCCGCTGAGCTACTGAAAAGTTGAAAAAGCGTAGGGTTAAACTGCCAGTATCATCACGTACAGTACAGGTCAGCATGCGTTTGCGACCTTGGATCACTTGGCTTGACTGGATCACCGCTTCAATGGTGCCATAACTGCCAGGATAGAGTGAAGCAATAGGGTAGATCTGAGTACGATCTTCATAACGCAGCGGCAGATGAAACAACAGATCTTGCACTGTTGTAATATCCAGCTTAGCTAATCTCTCGGCCATCTTTTTGGCGACGCCCTTGAGTTCTGTTATAGGAACAAGATCGAGACTTTGCAAACGGTTAGCACTCAAACACTGTAAATTTATACATATATTATCAGAGATATCATTTTTCGCAAATTAGCGCGTTATTTAACCATTACAACCAACCTTTTTGCTGTGCAATTCTGGCGGCATCAATACGGTTAGTTGCATGTAATTTACTGATAGCCTCAGATAAATAGTTTCTCACAGTACCTTCTGCAATAAATAGTAGCTCGGCTATGTCTGAGGTGGATTTTCCTTCGCTGGCGAGCCTTAATGCGCGGCGCTCTTTGTCATTGAGTGGGTCCATTTCGCCCACGGCCATCATTGCCAGTTCAGGATCGATTATGCGCTTACCTGCCATCACTTGGTTAATCGCTTTGATTAAGGTGTCAGAGGGAGCATCTTTTAATAGAAAGCCCCCTACACCAGATTCTATGGCACGTTTGATATAACCGGCTCTGCCGAAGGTGGTAATGATAACGATCTTAAGTGCTGGCTTATGTTGTTGGCACCAACTGGCGAGTTCGAGCCCGGTACGGCCCGGCATTTCAATATCCGTGAGCAGCAGGTCAAACTCCGTCAGTTTTAACAGTGCTAGGGCTTCGTCTCCATCAGCCGCTTGGGTAATGTCAAAGTCACCGCCTAAAGAGAGTAGCGCTGACAATGCCCCTCTCACCATGGCTTGATCTTCTGCTAACAAAATTCTCATTGGTTTCATCCTTGTGCTGGCAGAGTAATGGTAAATTGGCATTCATCATCCAACTCCCATGCCAATACCCCTTGAAATTTAGCCAGTCGCTCATTGATACCAATGAGTCCATTGCCTTGTTCGATTTTGCTCGGGCAGCCATCATCGGTAATAGCGATCCGCAGTTGAGTTGCCGTTTGCTCAAAGTGCAATTCACATCGGGTGCCCTTGCTATGGCGAACAATATTGCTACAAAGCTCCGTCAGACTCAAAATTAATTGGGTTTCTAATTCGGGCTCAAGCTTGGGGATGTTACCAATCAAACTGACACTTAAGCCCTTGTCTCGTAGTGTTTGACAAAGCTGTGTCACACTGGCGGAAAGGCCCTTGTGTTTATAACCTGAGACAGTTTGCCTTATCTGGCTCAAGCTATCTCTAGCGATGCTATTGAGTTCAGTTAATTGCAGTCGTGCTTGCTCAATATCATTATTGGCGATCAGCTTTTCGGCTAACTCGGCTTTCAAAGATATTGAGGAAAGACTGTGCCCCATAATGTCATGCAGATCGCGAGCAATGCGTTCTCGTTCTAGCATGGTCGCAAGTTGTTGGATCTCCGTTTGGCTTTTTTGTTGCTGACATTTATGCTCCACGCGTTTGCGCTCTGCAACCCCAAACAGCCCTACACCAGCAATGAGGCCTGCACCATAAATGACCCAATAATAATGGTCAAAATTAAGGCTAGCATTCAACAGCGACAGTAATCCCATTAGCCCTAATAGGCTGACAATGGCTGTTCTTAACGGGTAAAAAAAACCGAGAAAGAAGCCGGCAAAGGTAAATAATGATAGCGAGCCAGTATTAATAGGGGTCACTAATACGCCGATAATTATCATGGCTAGAATAGGTCGGTAAGCGTTAGCCGTGGTGGACCGATAAGCCCAAAAATAGCAATAAATGAAGGGCACAAGCGCCATTAAGCTTAGGGTTATTTCCCATGGCTGCATCTCATTGACAAAAATGGGGATAAGGTAAAAAACCAGATTGACGAGATATATCCAAGCCAGTTTGTCTTCTTTTGTTTGAGTTGACGTTGTCATGAAAAATTCCTATTTATACCTAAACGACTTGTTCACCACAAAGTGCTGCTTTAAAAGTGGCTTGAATATAGGAGAGTTAAGTCTAAGATTGCCGCTCTCCATCCATTGCGTTGTAGTGAATTATTGCTGGGCGCTTTGGCTATTTTGTTGCAGTAAAAATCGTGCCCAGTTGTAGTCGCTTTCGATAACTAAGGCTTGCTGCCAATCTGATATCGCGCCATCAACATCACCTAAATTTTGCTTAGCTAATCCTCGCCAAGTGTAGGCTTCAGCGTGTCCCCAGCAAATGTTATCACAAGGAATTGCATAAAACTCAATGGCTTTACTGCTTAAATCAATAGCACCTTGTTTGCTGCCACCGTATATTTCTGGTGTATTAAAGGCGGTGATTGCTTGAACTAATAGTACCCTAGGATTGGTGGGGGCCAGTGCTTTTGCTTGCGCTATCGTAGTGCCAGCTTTGGCACCATATACAGCGCCTTTACTATTATCCAAGCCAATAAGGATGCCATAAATGGATGACAGCAGGGCGAGATTGTCGGCATTGGCACTAGAGGCCGTTAGTGGTTCTAGTGTGTCTTTTGCTGATTCAAGCGCGGTGATTGCAAGCGCACGTTGGCCAAGAATATTGGCGCTAATAGCAAGTCTATAACCTGCGTATGCTTGTTGATATTCATCGCCTTGCCGAGCAAGTGACTGTAAGGTTTTTACGTCCATGTGGTTAGCTGCTGCATCGATAGCGCTAATACTAGTATTAGTGCTGTCAGCTTGAGCAAATTGGCTAATGATGGCCATTGAAGTTACGAGTAGTAATGATTTCATGTCAATCTCCTTTTGAGCCCTGTATTGGGTACAGGGCTAGTATTGAAGATTGTGAGGGAGTTTTGCAGGCACAAAAGTCATATAAAGTGCATGACAAATGTCATTTTAATCTTTGTGATAACGGCTTTAAGCCTGTGTGATCAAATAACCTATGTAAGCTAAATAGCCCAACACCAAGATGCAGCCTTCTCTACGACCAATTCGCAGACCGGTATAGGCAAAGGGGAGTAGAAGGGCTGCTAGGCCTATCATGACCAGCCAATCAAGTGGGTTAATGTCGTTGCCAATGATGGGATGGATCACCGCCGTGACACCGAGGATCCCTAAAATATTGAATAGGTTAGAGCCTACGACGTTACCGATCGCAATATCGCTTTGTCCTTTAAGGGCGGCAACGACGGAGGTCACCAATTCTGGCATGCTAGTGCCAATCGCTACGATGGTTAGCCCTATGATGATTTCGCTGATCCCGAAAGACTGCGCTAGTGCCACTGCACCATCGACAAATAATATGCCGCCGCCAACCAACATACTGATACCAATAATGATAAAGACGATGGATAGCCACTGGCTTTGATTATCCGCAGCAACCTCTTCAGAGATTTGTTTGTCGGCAGTCAAATAGCTATAGCTTAAATAGATAATTAGTAGCGTTGAAAGAATGACACCATCAACAAAGCTCAAGCCTCCATCGAGAAGTAGGCCCCAAAATAGCAGTGATGCCGCGATCATAACCGGAATGTCGCGCTTGACCATTTGCGATTCAATCTTTATCGGTCGAATCAGTGCGGTAATGCCTAATATTAGACCGATGTTGGCAATGTTTGAACCAATCACATTGCCTAATGCAATACCGCTATTGCCCGCCACCGCGGATTTAATACTCACCGCTAGCTCGGGTGCACTGGTGCCAAAAGCGACAATGGTTAAGCCGATAATTAACGGCGATAAGCCAAGCCTTAAGGCGATTTTGCTGGCACCTCTGACTAAAGATTCGGCGCCGACGGTCAAAATGATAAACCCGCCGATAATCGACAACCAAATAAACATAATGAACACTACTTATAGATAAGATAAATGGGTGGCTAGGATAGGTTTTTTTCTAAAGAGCACAACAAAAAAAACAGCTAATGGCCATTAAAGATAGTTTATTTAACCAGACCTAGTGGTAATGAGTCTCTGAACCATTGCCTTGCCTAAATTAACGGCTAACCTGATATGAAACGCGCACCAAAAGGTGCGCTGTTGTATGCCAAAAATATCACTATAGGCTAGATTTCGTCTTCCCAGCAGATCTTGCCGCCGCGAATACCATCGACCTTTTCGCTGAAACTCTTCTCAAGTATATGACGTTTGATCTTAAGCGTTGGGGTTAACACGTCGTTATCGACATCCCATTTATCGGTGACAACTACAATCGCATCAACCGTTTCGTGAGATTCAAGATGAGGATTCACCGCATCTAAGGTCTTTTTAAGTGACGCCTTCACCTCTTCTCTAGGTTGCAAAGAGGCACCTTCAGATAGTTGTACCAGTGCAATTGGGTGTGGCAGACCTGAACCAATAACGCAAATCATCTCTACGTGAAGATCTTGTGCCAGTTTTCGCTCAATAGGCACTGGCGCAACGTACTTACCTTTAGAGGTTTTAAAGTTATCTTTAACGCGGCCTGTGATGGTGACGTAACCATCGTCATCAATACTCACTAAGTCGCCAGTGTAGAAATAACCTTCTTCGTCAAAACACGCGGCACTTTCTTCGGGCTGCTTATAATAACCTTGCATCAATCCAGGGCTCTTAACCATCAACTCACCGACATCTGTTTGCTTAATGGTGCAACCTTCAACAGCGCGACCCACGGTGCCAATTTTACTGGCATCAAACGGATTGTTAATGATCGAGTAAGCGCAATTTTCAGTCATACCCCAAGCTTCGGAGATATTGAGACCAATTTTGTGGTACCAGCTCACGAGCGAGGGTGGAATTGGCGCAGAACCAGAACCGAGTAAATGGCAATGTTCAAGGCCCAAGCCTGCATGGATTTTACGTTTTACGATACCACTAATAATCGGTATTTTAAGTAACAAGTTGAGCTTGCTGTCGCCAATTTTGTCGATAATGTTTTTTTGGAATAGGCTCCAAAGACGAGGCACTGAGAAGAATACCGTGGGTCTTGCACGCTGGACATCGGCGACAAAGCTATCGAGGCTTTCCACAAAGGCCACGCTGCTACCTGAATAGAATGAAGAGCCTTCCATCGCTACTCGCTCGGTGATGTGTGCTAACGGTAAGTATGAAATTAATCTGTCTTCGCCATCCGTTTTTAGATCACGAACAACTGCGTTACAGGTCCAAGCATAACTGGCAAAAGTTTGAATCGCGCCCTTGGGCTTTCCGGTTGAACCTGAGGTGTAAACCAGCGTCATGATCTGCTCAAGCGTCGGCAGTGGAGCATCGACTAAAGGCTGGCCAAGAGTGAGTAGTTTATCCCAGTGATATTGGGCTGGCATGGTGTCGTAAGGCATTGCCATACGTAAAATTTCACCGCCAACGCCAGACTCTTGATCGGCCCAGTAATCCAACTTACCGATGAATATTGCTTTTGATTCACTGTGCTCAAGTGTGTAGCGGATGGTATCGGCATTGGCTGTTGGATAAATAGGTACGCTAATATACCCGCCATGCATCAGGGCGAGATCTGTGATAAACCATTCGGCGCAGTTTTTAGACAGAACGGCAATTTTATCGCCTGGATTAAGCCCTAAATGTTTAAGTGCCCCCGCAATCTGTTGCATTGTCGTTTGTACATCGCGCCAAGTAAAAGTCTTATATTGACCGTCAATAGGCTGCTTTAGATAGACTTGATCGCCTTGCTTTTCGACCCAATGTTCAAGCATCTCAATTGGGGTTTTCATAGATGATTCCATCGCATTTCCATATTGATTATTATTAATTCCAATCCAGTCGGCTGATTACTTTTTGTTTTAATCGTTCGTTTAACAGACTGATGTCGCTAATATTGAGTATGGCGAAAAATGTGATCTATGACAACTTTTTCAAACGCTCGTTACAATTTCGCGCAATGATGCCGTTAAAGCGTGTCTTTGGGTTTAAAAGAGTGGTAGGTAAATCGAGGGACTTTATGGGTAAGAGCTGGCCTGATTGGTCAGCACTTATTGAACATTTATGAAAGTGGTGTTGTTATGCAGACGGTTCGCGCATTTTTTGCCACCATTGTTCATCAGCCACAATTTGGCCAGTGTCATCAATGCCGGGATAGGCAAGCTTCTTACGGCGGCAGGCTTTGGCGTAGATAGGGTGGCCTTGTTCAAACAGTTTTATTTGGCAATAGGCGTCATCAAGTTTGCGGGTTCCGTACATGCCTGCAGCTTCGCGTTGACGCTGCGCTTCATACACAATCAGTGCGCCAGCCACCGAGACATTGAGTGATTGCACCATGCCTATCATTGGAATAATAATATGCTGATCTGCTGCTGCAATGCCTGCTGCACTCACGCCATCGCGCTCATTACCTAAAATAATGGCCGTTGGACGAGTGTAATCTATTTCGCGAAAGTCGACGGCGGTCGGAGAAAAAGTGGTCGCGAGGATCTGCATATCTTGCCGACGAAACTCCTCTACTGCATGGCCCATCGTATGATGAACTTGTGTTTTAACCCATTGCTGACTACCTGATGCCGTATTGCCCGAGACACGCATCTCCAGCTCAGCCCAGACCGCATGAACCTCATGGATCCCAACAGCGTCGGCGCTACGGATCACTGCTGCAATGTTATTGCTTTTATGCACAGTGTCTAAGCAAAGGGTGAGATCAGGTTGGCGATTATCTAGCATCTGGTTGATACGGGCGAAACGTTCAGGACTCATGGTGTTCTTCTTAAATGTTATCAATAAAAAAGGGCGCCGAAGCGCCCTGTTTTTGGCTGAATGGATTAAACCTCCATTACGCCATCCATCTCTACTAGCGAGCCTTTCGGTAGCTGACTTACACCGATAGCCGCACGAGCGGGATAAGGTTGCTCAAAATAGCGACCCATAATTTCGTTTACAGTGGCAAAGTTACTTAGGTCTGTCATGAAGATGTTGAGTTTAACAATATCACTTAATGAACCACCAGCAGCAGCACAAACCGCGGTTAGGTTTTCAAAAACCTGGACCACTTGTGCGTCAAATTCTTCACTGACCATTTGCATCGTTTCAGGGTTCAGTGGGATCTGACCTGATAAATAAACGGTGCTGCCTACTTTTACTGCTTGAGAATAGGTGCCGATAGCTTGTGGTGCTTTGTCGGTAGCAATGATGATTTTCTCTGCCATGATTATCCCTTTATCTGTATTAAGTAAACTAATGTTTAGGTTAAATGAGCTAGCGGTTACGCGACGTTCGCAGTACTTCAGGGAGCACCCTAATGCGGCGCATCACGTTGGCTAAATGAATACGATCTCTCACAGAAATACGCAGGTTGATGAGGAATACACGCCCATCTCGCTCTTCTGTGGTTAAATTATGAATATTGGAGCCTTCAGCTGCCACAATAGAAGTAATTTTAGCGAGTGCACCTTGGTGGTTTACTATCTCTACGCGCAAGTTTGCTTGATACTCAACACCCTCGGCACTATCCCACTGCACAGGAATATACTTATCTGGCTCACCTTGGTAGCCACGAATATTGGCGCAGCTTTCCATATGCACCACTAAGCCCTTACCTGGACTAACGTGGGCAATAACCGCATCCCCTGGGATCGGGCGACAGCAGTTAGCAAAGGTGACCAACATACCATCAGCGCCACGAATGGGCATGGTATAGGATTCTCTGTGCTCCTGCGTATCGACTTGATCGCCACGTAAACGTTGGGCAATAACAATACTCATCGCATTACCAAGGCCAATATCAGCGAGTAACTCGTCAAGCGTATCGTGCTTGGTATCATTAACGACTTTATCGATGTGCTCTTTAGACAAGTCATCTAGCTTGGTTTCGCCTAACGCATGGTTTAATAAGCGCTTGCCGAGCAAGATAGCATCTTCTCCTTTGAGACTCCTAAGCAACTGACGGATCTTAGAACGCGCTTTACCGGTCACTACAAAGTTGAGCCAAGCAGCATTGGGACGTGCGCCCTTAGCGGTAATAATCTCAACGGTTTGACCTGAAATAAGTGCTTGGCTTAATGGATACGCTTGACGATTAACTCGAGCGCCGACACAGGTGTTACCTACATCGGTATGCACTTCATAAGCAAAATCGACCGCTGTAGCGCCATCTGGTAGCTCTAAAATACGACCTTCAGGGGTGAAGACGTAGATCTCTTCTGGGAATAACTCGGTTTTAAAGTTCTCCACAAACTCAAAAGAGGTGCTGGCGCTTTGTTGCAATTCAAGTAGGCTCTGCATCCATTTGCGGGCACGCACTTGTGTCGTCGTGCCTTGCTCTTGTGAGCTACCTTTCTTGTATAACCAATGTGCCGCAACCCCTTTATCAGCCATTTGGTCCATATCTTCAGTCCTAATTTGGATCTCAACGGGTACGCCGTGAGGACCAAAGAGTGAAGTGTGTAATGATTGATAGCCATTGGCTTTAGGGATAGCGATATAATCTTTGAATCGACCTGGACGCGGCTTATAAAGGCCATGCATGGCACCCATTACGCGGTAGCAGGTGTCGATTGAGTCAACGATGACTCTGAAGGCATAGATATCCATGACCTCTTGGAACTGCAGTTCTTTATTACGCATCTTGTTATAGATGGAATAGAGGTTCTTTTCACGACCTTTGACAGTGCCTTCAAGGCCAGTGTCATCTAATCGTGTCGCAACGGCAGCTTCGATACTTTGAATAAGCTCTTTACGATTGCCTCGTGCGGCTTTCACCACTTCTCTCAATACACGATAACGCATCGGATAATAGGCTTGAAAACCTAATTCCTCTAACTCGCACTTAATATTATGAATACCAAGACGGTTGGCGATAGGGGCATAAATTTCGAGAGTTTCACGGGCGATACGACGGCGCTTATCGGGCCGCAGTGCACCTAAAGTGCGCATGTTGTGTGTTCTATCGGCAAGCTTGATTAAGATGACCCGTATATCTTGAGTCATAGCCATCATCATTTTACGGAAGTTTTCAGCTTGAGCTTCTTTCTTGTCGCGAAATTTTAGCTTATCGAGCTTAGATACACCTTCAACCAATTCGGCAATAGACTCACTGAATTTTTCAGCCAGTTCCTCTTTGGTAACAGGGGTGTCTTCGATAGTGTCGTGCAGAAGTGCGGCCATAAGCGTCTCATGATCGAGACGCATATCGGCCAGGATGCGGGCAACCGCAACCGGATGGGTAATATAAGGTTCGCCACTCGTGCGCATTTGACCTTCATGGGCATCGCGCGCCACCTGATAGGCCTGCTTGAGTAATGCTACCTGCTCAGGTTCTAAATAACCTGAAGCTGACTCTTTGAGACCTTCAAACAGATACAAGTGGCTCTACTCCTTATATAGCGTTACGGCCTTCAGCGATGGCAGCAACAGCAGCAATTTCAGCTGCTTCACGTTCACGAACTGTTTGGCGCTCATCAGCATCCAAAGTCGCAGCGGTGACTAAACCTAGCTCGATTTCGCGCAAGGCGATAACCGTTGGCTTGTCGTTCTCTTCGTCAACCATAGGATCTTTACCCTGTACGGCGATTTGGCGAGCACGACGCGCAGCAATCAGAATCATATCAAAACGGTTGCCGATTTTATTTACGGCATCTTCTACAGTTACGCGAGCCATGTGGGGAAACTCCAGTGGTTTATTGATTGGAAAAATGACGCAAAATTGTACATGAAGACAGTTAGCCTGCCAACAGATCTTTAATCATATCATTTTGGGTATGAATTTGGCTAGCACAGGTTAGTCTTTGGCTGCGAATGATCGCTAAAAGATCGGCCTGGGCCTTGTCGAAATCATCGTTCACTAAAATAAAGTCAAATGCATTGTAGTGTGACATCTCTGAAACAGCCTGTGCCATGCGGCCATCAATGACCTCTTGGCTATCTTGTCCGCGGCCTGTAAGGCGACGTTCTAGCTCGACTCTTGAGGGTGGAAGAATAAATATTCCAATCGATGTGGGCATCAATTTTTTAACTTGCTCGGCACCTTGCCAGTCAATATCGAGAAAAACGTCGATACCTTTAGCCAGTGTTTGCTCAATGGTCACACGTGAAGTGCCATAGTAGTTACCGAAGACTTCGGCCCATTCAAAAAAAGCATTGCCTTCGATTAACCCTTTAAACTCATCTTGATTTACAAAGTGATAATGCTGGCCATGTTCTTCACCTGGACGAGGTTGACGCGTGGTATGTGATACCGACACTTGCATATCAGCGGGCTGATCTTTTAACAGAGCTGATATGAGTGATGATTTACCTGCGCCACTTGGCGCTGAGACGATAAATAGGTTTCCGCGTGCAGTCATGATTTGCGTATCCGGTGCTTTAGCCCATTTGAGGGCAAGTGAAAAGATTTAGCGCGACATTATACAGTCTAGGGCGATATTTGCGCTAGTCATGACAGTTTGGCCTGATAATATTTTATTCTAGCGGCACTTTTCGGACTAATTTTGCTGTATCCGCCTAAAACACTGACATCTTCAGGCAAATTGGGTAGGCTATTTCTTTAGGTTTGAACATAAGAACCAGCTTGATTTGTAGTTAAGCGGATAGCGATCCGTTTATTAGTCAGATTCCATTGAGAAGGTAGGTATATCAAGGTATGCAGTTTACGACGCTTTTTTGTTTAGTCGGTCGCGACAACGGCCAACGGTTCGCCAGTATCAGTGGCTTGGTTTTCTTTGTTTTGTTGTTGGCAGCAGTGGTGTCGGACTCTGCATCGGTCCTGTATATCGTCGGCCTGCTACTGGCGCCAATATTGGCATTAACCAGTCTTAGGCGATTGCGTGATACTGGTAAATCATCAAAACTGGCGGCACTGACGCTGGCACCATGGGTGTTGATTATGCTGACACTAGCGCATATCGACAGCGTGATGTTGCTGATCACTCTTATGCTCTTTGCTGGATTGGCGATTGGTTATGTGGCTATGTTGCCCGCAATCTCAGTCAGTCATTACAAGCAGGGCTATTCGGGGCCGATAGACATTAGCGCCAATGTAACGGTAAATAATGCTCGAGTACGAGTCGAACCTACATTAAGCGACGCTAAGTCTGACGTTGACGCGCACTCAGCGGCTTTTGTTGACCCAACCGCAGGTATCAAAGAGTGCAGCACTGCATCCTCTAATGAAAATGAATCGGATACACTAACATCGCGCAGATCTAATAAGAGCAGTGCGAGTTTGATGCAGCTACAGCATTGGTTACTGGAGCATAAAAAGGTCGCGTTTTCTGCTGTCGCTTCATTAATGCTGGTGATGCTATTACTTAGCGTTTGGTCAATGATCCCAAGCGATGATGTGATTGCCGCAGAGCAAGATATTGCTGAGGCGGGAAGCATCGCTAGTAAACCTGTCATCGCGCGTGAAATTACCACACTACCAGATGGGTTTAGCTTGGTGCTTGAAGATGATGTGTTAATCGTAAGGTGGCTTGGTGAAACTGGCTCGCCGACAAAATTATGGTCGCTTGCCACTGCCAAAGGGGATAGAGCATGTTCAGCGCTGACGTTTAATAACGGCACTGAATATCGCACCGTTGCGGTCGATCTATTGGCTGATACCGGTACAGAAGCCCGCTTTTCCCCCCTCGACACTAAAGCGATTATTGTGGATATGGCACGCCGAGGCAATGTGAGTTTGTGTGGCTATAACTTTAGTTTGAAAGGCAGCCAAGCAGCCATTGGAAAAGTGGCCGCATTCTCTACCTATTTATAAGCTGCTGTATCAGTATGATGTAATAGTGGAAATTAGCGGGGAGAGTCATTAAACTGCTTCGCCTTAACTTTATATGCTACGTCGTGTGGTTATAGCGATGATTAGAGCGCTTGATAGGTAACACAATGCCAGATTTAACCTTGGTTATTCTTGCCGCCGGTTTAGGCACCCGTTTTGGTGGTGATAAACAGCTTGCGGCACTCGGTCCCAATGGCGAGACCATGCTGGAGTTATCACTGCAAAGCGCGCATCGAGCCGGCTTTACAAAAGCAGTGTTAGTGATTCGGCCGGAACTGGCCGACACTTTAGATATGCTATTAGAGAATAAGTTACCCAGTGATTTTGTTTGTGACTACTGCATACAGTCACTTGATGACCTACCTGTATCCGCGGTGCAATATGCGGATGTAGCATCGCGTAAAAAACCTTGGGGAACAGCACATGCCCTCTGGAGTGCAAGAAAGCTGGTATTGGGACCAATGGCGGTTATTAATGCTGATGACTTTTATGGCGATAGTGCATTTATCTTGTTGGCTCAAGGGCTACTCAAAAACACTGACGATTGGATGATGGTTGCCTATCCGATTAACTTAACCTTGTCAGATAATGGCGGTGTTAATCGTGGTTTATGCGCAGTGGAAAATGGCAAACTAGTCGATGTTGCAGAATGGCTAGACATTCAATCGCATTCAAATGGATTGGTTGGCACTCTTGCTGGTAAGCGGGAAAATATTGCAGACAATGGGTTGGTATCGATGACATGTTGGGGCTTTAAACCCGATATTTTTGATGTTATTGAAACGCAGTTAAGCCGCTTTTTCATTGAACATGGCCAGCTCGCTAAAAGTGAGTGCTACTTGCCGAGTGTAGTGCAAGCGAGATTGCAAGAAAGTGCTAATAGTCATACCGATACTCGGAGTGTTTATGTCAGTGTGGCACAGGAATCTTGGTATGGGGTCACTTACCCAGAAGATGCCGAGTGGGTTAAACAGAAATTATTGGAAAAATTAGCGGCATCTTAAACAGAGCGGCTAATTCATAATGAGTTTGCACGAAAAACCTGCATGATAAACAGGTAGAAGCAACGATATTGACAGAGAACTGGAGAGTTGGGTGATTGATTTTATAAGACAAAACGTTTTGTCGCATTTTGGTGAAAAGATGGACAATGCCAAGGTGTCCCCATTGGGGAATGGCCATATAAACCATACTTTTCTGGTACGCTGGCCAGCAGGTGAGATGGTGTTGCAAAAAATCAATACACAAGTGTTTACTACGCCAGATGCCTTGGTGAATAACGCAGACCGGATCAGTCGACATTTAGCGGCCAAAAAACAAGCAAAACAATACCAGTTACAAGTTGTCTCTCCGGAGTTAACGCAAGAGGGCGCCTTGTCGATTGATCTCGGTAAGCATGGATATTGGCGGGCGATGAATTACTTGCCTCATAGCCACAGTGTTGATGTTGTTAGTACTGAATCTCACGCTGAAATAGCGGCTCAAGCCTTTGGTCACTTCTCTGGTGCTTTAAGCGATCTCGATGCGGAGTTGCTTGAAGATGTTATTCCCAATTTTCACCATCTTCCTGGACGCATCGAGCTGCTGTCGAAAGCTGTCGCGCAAGATACTAAGGCACGCTTAGGTGAGTGTCAGCAATGGGTTGATTTCGTTATGGCGCAAACAGAATTGCTGCAGGAACTCGCGCAAGTGGAAGCTACGTTGCCGCGGCGCATTTGCCATAACGACACCAAAATTAATAACATGTTGTTTGATAAGCGCGACATGAGTAGTTTGGCGATTATTGACCTTGATACCTGCATGAAAGGTTATTTAATGTATGACTTTGGCGATATGGTGCGGACTTTTTGCAGTCCTGAAGAGGAAGATTCAACGGCGCTTGATAACGTGCAGGTGCGCGAGTCTATTTTCGCTGCCATTTGTAAAGGTTATCTGGGCGAGCTTGCGCCGATATTGTCTGATGTAGAGCGACAAAGTTTGTGGCTAGGTGCAAGGGTGATCTGTTTAATGATCGGGGTTAGGTTTTTAACCGACCATCTCAATGGCGACGTGTATTTTCATATTCATCATGAGGGTCACAATCTTGAGCGCGCGGCTAATCAATTTACTTTGTATCAAAGTTTATTGAGCCAACAAGATACTCTTAGCGCTTATTTGAAATAAGTGATTAATTTCTAACTCACTGAATAAATGGGATTATAATCGATCTATTTGGCCAGCGATAAAGTCATTGAGGGTTAACCTAGGTGGCTTACCTATCGACTTATATGGACTCAATTTATCTATCTGATCCACTTCACAATAAAAGTCATGCCTAAGGGATGGCTTTATCTATTTTCAAACATATCCACTTGCTAATCCTTTGGCTGTAACCAAGCATCTCTCATCGTTTCCTCTTCGGCTAGAAAGCTTACCGTCTTCAATAAAGTCTGATGCGCAATAGCATATTATTGGAAATAGTCGGCAGACTGTCAGGCCTTCATTTCTAATACCAGTTGCATTAAAAGTTTGAGGCGCTCTGAATTGATCAAATACCTAGTGCAATGGGTATAATGCACGTTGTGATTGGTACGTGCCAATGATGATTTACCGCGAATAAGAGAGCCCCATAAAACTGAGGCGATATACACTCTTCGTTGATGTGAATCTTAGCGACTAACGATATAAGCGTGTCGTTATTGGAACTAGGTTTAATTTTTGGATCAGTCCCTCTAAATAGGCTTGAGTCAGCAATGCTATGCCGCGATAGAAGTCGGTTCTGGCATGCTCAGTCATAAGTTCCAGGCAACGACCGGACCAGGGGAGTAAGTGTTGCTGAAGCAGGATCATGCAGCTGCGCTCCAGTGGTTCGCTATCTTCTGTTTGTGCCCATTGGCTAAGCATCTGATCCAAGACGGCGAAAAACAGGCCGATATGATCCACCGGTTGATTGCTATCGAGCTCGAAGCTGATCCCTTGCTCTTGATAAAAAGCCATCAGTGCCATAGTCGACTTGTCATTGAGGAGTTGCCTCTCACTCAAGTAGACCGATCCCCAAGGTACGGCATTGGGTTCACCCGGACCATAGAAGAGTTGTGCATAATCCAATTTTAAGGCTTGTTGTTTATCTACAGTCCATTGACCGAGATAGTTGGATAGTAACTCTCGACCACTCTTTTCTTCGGCAGATGACGTACACTCAGGCCAGCTTTGGGCCACACAATGCCCAATAAAACCCTGGATCAATTCAGGTGTCGGATCGTTAAATAAGACATTGTGAAGAATGCGCGCAATGCCTTGATATTCTAAGATCTCATTTTCAGTAAGGGATGACATACTAACCTCATTTGTTGCACTAAAATTTGTCGGGACTAATTGCAAGAACCAGCAAAAAAGATGCCATTCAAAATGAATGGCATCAAGCGGGGGTTAAACTTCTGAGTTGTTTAATACTTTCCCATCGGTGCTGCTACTAGGGCGAGCGTGGCGGTTAGGTTTCATCAACAAGTTTGGTGAGGTTACGCTGCTATTTGGCATAGGCGCAAAGTTAGGTTGAACTGCACCTGGGTATTTAGCCTTAAGTTCATCCATGGTACCAAAATCAATAGCACGCATTGGGCAAGACTCGACACATGAAGGTTGTTTACCCTCGGCCAGACGCTCAAAACAACCATCACATTTGGTCATTACCTTACGATCTTTGTCTATTTGTGGTGCATCGTATGGACAGGCTCTTGCGCAGCTTTCACAACCGATACACAGATCCGCAGCCACATGAACTAAACCATCTTCGCGGCGCTTGTGCATCGCGCCAGTCGGACAAGCCTTAACACACACAGGCTCAGAGCAGTGGTTACAACCTAAAGAGGTGTAATAAGCGAAAACATCTTGGTTGATACTACCGTCAGCATTCTCTGTCCAAGTACCACCGCCATATTCATACACACGACGCCAGTTGATACCTACAGGAAGATCTTTGCGATCTTTGCAGGCGATTTGGCAGGTTTTACAACCAGTACATTTACTTGCATCGACATAAAAGCCGTATTGAACATTATTACTCATTGTAAGCTCCTATTAGGCTTTACGGATTTCAACTAGGTTAGTGTGTTGTGGGTTACCCTTGGTGATAGGGGTCGTTCTATGCGTGGTTAACACATTTAAACAACCACCTTTATCAACGCTGCCACCTGGTTGGAACCATGCGCCTTGACCTAAAGCTGTTACGCCGATCATGATTCTTGGAGTGACTTTAACTTCAACTTCAATGGTGCCACGGTCATTAAATATGTGGACTTTATCTCCGGTTGCTAGCCCGCGAGATTGAGCATCAATCGGGTTCATCCAAACAGCATCTTGTACTGCTTCACGCAGCCAAGGCACGTTATGGAAACTGGAGTGAGCACGGCCTTTGGTGTGATAGCCCGTTAGCTGTAGCGGATATTTCGCCTTCATGGCGGTATCTTCGAAGCCTTCCCAAGTCGGTACATACTTAGGTAATGCTGAAATCACATCGCCTGGCTTAAGTTTCCAGGTTTTGGCTTTTTCAGCTAACTGAGAAGAGTAGATCTCAATCTTACCCGATGGTGTGCCAAGCTTATTATTTACCGGATCTTTACGGAAGTCTTCCAGGACAATATAGCTACCGTCTGGCAGATACTTACGATGGATACCTTGCTTGAGCATCACCTCTTTTACAGGCAGATCTGGCGTAGCAGCTTTGGCTGTAGCATAGAAGCCATCTAACCAATCTTTACGAGTTTTACCTTCGGTGAATTCAGCTTCTACACCCATACGCTTAGCAAGGTCGACACAGATTTCATAGATAGGACGAGATTCGAACATAGGGTCAACGCTCGTGCTCATCTGGATAAGTGTAGCGGTATCACCAGCGGCATAACTTTGGTTGACTAAATCTTCTGACTCTAACCAAGATACGTCAGGTAGCAAGATATCTGCGTACTTAGCACTTGGTGTCATCCAGTTATCAACGACTAGAATGAATTCACACTTAGATTCATCGCCAACAATTTTAGCTGTTTTATTGACATCAGAGTGTTGGTTGATTAATGCATTACCGCCATAGTTGATAATGGCTTTAATGTCATGACCTAGCTTACCATCGCCGTTTGCATCAAGCAGCTCTTTAGGTAGTGCGACACCATCGCTCAAAACGGTCATATTCTTGCCGTCTTCAACGGCTTGGGTCCATGTAAAGAAAGAAATACCTTTCGTTACAGGGTTGCTTCCAGCTGGCATAGAAGGGGCAGTCATTGAAGACCCTTTACATAAACCACCACAGTTAGTGCCCGGCAGACCAAGCTGACCTAAAAGAATCGGCAGCATGTAGCCAGCGCGAGTGTTATTTTCACCTGCAGCTTGACGGTTTAGTGAGGCTGCAATTTGGATAAATGGCGCTTTAGCCGCCGCCAATTCTCTTGCTAACTCAATGATGACATCTTCGGCAATACCTGTGATCTTGGCAGCCCAAGCAGGGGTTTTAGCATTCACGCCCGGAGTTGAGTCACCAGCCGTTTTGTTATCTAAAATATAAGATTTGTAGCTTTCTTCATATCCTACGCCAGCAGGCATAGTCTTCTCATCGTAGCCAACACAGTATTTATCAAGGAAAGCTTGATTCACGGTATTAGTGGTTATCCACTCGTAAGCTAAGGCTTCGAACAATGCCGCATCTGTACCTGGACGAATCGCTAGCCATTGATCTTCTTTACCGACAGCCGAATCGGTATAGCGTGGATCGATGATGATAGTCTTAAATTTCTTGCTTTGCTTCAGTGATAAGAAGTCGTAAGCCTCACCTGAACCACTCATGCGGATCTCAGATGGGTTATAACCAACCATTAGCACAAGATCTGAGTTCTTCATTTCAGAAACAGAGCTGCCTTGCCAACCTGGACCAGCAGAACCGTATGTTTTTCCTGCTGCTTCATAGATTTGCGACCAGCTATAATCGCCATTAGAGTTCAGGAAACCGCCTTTAAGGTTCATTAAACGCTTAAGACAGCCGGTACCTGAAAAGTGATAACGTGCACCTGAATCATAGGTAAAGTGTACTGACTCGTTGCCATACTGATCGATAGTATCTTGCAGCTTTTCAGCAACAATATCTAAAGCCTCATCCCAAGTGATACGCTCAAACTGTCCTGCACCACGAGGGCCTACACGTTTCATTGGGTACTTTAATCTGTCGGGAGCATAAACACGCTTACGTAGTGAGCGGCCACGAGGGCATGCACGTACATCATGATCGCCATACTTATCACTAACCGTAAAGTTTGACTCCACTCGGGTAATGACACCCTCTTTAGAGTACACGCGAACTGGACAGTTAGAGCCACAGTTAACCAAACAAGCCGACCAGTTCATCTTCTCAACAGCCGTTGTCGGTGTAGTTGGTGCGACGACTTCAGCATCACTT